>NZSI01000021.1 GCA_002696685.1 Chloroflexota bacterium
GTATCAGAGGTCACTTGGGGTAATCGATATCTCTGAAGGACCGATCAGATGGATAAACATTCTCAAAAGAGACAGAAGTAAGGACAGCCCACCAAAATGGTGGGTTGTGATGGGGATTCCGGATACGATCGACATATCCGGATCTAAAGAGATCAAGATCAAAACAGTAAGGAAGAAAAATTTTCCCTTGTTTGGAAAGGTGGTCGATGTGGTTTGGAAGGGAGATAGTGGTAGTACTGGTCTGGGAAGTACCCTGTCGATCGATCAAGACGTGAAAATGTTGTCAGAGCGCCTGGGGAACATGGAAATCAAGAGCCACTCCAATTCGAATAATTGCGAAAATTGTGGAGAAAAACGAAATGGGACCTCATCATTTTGTGTTTCGTGTGGAGGATTTTTTGGGTTTCAAGGATGGACATTAGTATTTGATAAAAGATTTACCCCATCGAATAAAGATTGGGGAGTTATTTGGAAGATTTGTGACTATATTCTTTCATCTCCTCGCAGTTTCTAGAAACTGCGAGGCAATAGGGCAGATAAAGTTAAGTAGAGATCATAGGGAGGTAATAGCTTGTATTATCTGGCATCTTCCCAGGAGGCTTTAATTGGGAATTACTCTGATACGCGGAAAGTATGTAATTAGCGAGATCACTGGTCCAAGTTCAGCAGTTGTTTTATCAGACGGTGCTGTCTGCCAGCGTGATGGCGAGATAATAGATGTTGGGCCGTATGAAGAGCTTAAGGAGCGATATCAATATGATGAAATAATTGGATCGAGTAGTTTTGTGGTGATGCCAGGGTTAATCAATGATCATTCTCACGTTGGCTTAACACCATTTCAACATGGATCCCCCGACTTACCACTAGAGCTGTGGGGGTTTTCCCGTATGCGTGCAAAAGATGTGGACCCGTATTTAGATCACCTTTATGGGGCTGCTCTCATGATCAAGTCGGGAACTACCACGGTACAAGCGCTACATTTGCCAGCGAAAGGAAAGGGGCCGTTTGATCTTGAAAACTCGGAAAAAGTAATTCAAGCATATCGAGAGTCAGGGATGCGGGTTTCATATGCTCCTATGCTGGCGAACAAAGATTCCCTGCTAGTAGGTGCTGGAGGCGGAGAGGATGAGTTCGCTGCTGATCTACCTGAAGACTTATCCAGACGATTCAAGGAACTTACTGCTCCATCTTATTTGCCAGCTGAAGAAATAATCGCCATGGTGGGGGATCTTTACGCAAAATATTATGAAAAACCTGAGGAAAAAATTCGTGTAACAGTGGCGCCTAGCAATGTTCATCGGTGCACTGACGATTTACTTGTTGGACTGCGTGACCTCGCTTCAAAGTATGAAACAGGAATTCATATTCATCTCCAAGAGACGATATACCAGAAACTGTATGGACTGCGCACCTGGAATAAAACGCCACTTCAACACCTTAAGGATCTCGATTTCTTGGGATCAGATGTGGTTTGTGGCCATGGTGTGTGGGTTACAGATGAAGATATCGAAACAATGGCTTCTCATAGGGTGTCTTTGTGTCACAATGCCAGCTCTAATCTGAGATTGAAGTCAGGGATAGCCCCGGTGAATTATTTCCTCGACAAGGGTTTAAGAATTGCTCTTGGTAGTGACGAAGCAGGTCTTAACGATGATAAAGACATGGTGCAGGAGATGCGACTTGCTCTCAATATTCATAGAGTTCCTGGAGTGGACAAAACCCCTCCTACGGCACACCAAATATTTCAGATGGCTACCGTTAACGGGGCACATGCGAGCAGTTTCGGTGATCGGGTGGGGACGTTAAAGGTGGGTAAAAGGGCAGATATTGTATTGATGAATCTAGAGAACATTGAGAAGCCATATTTGAATCCAGAAGTATCGATTATAGACGCTGTGGTACATCGGGGGAGGAGTATAGATATAGATACGGTCCTCGTTGAGGGTGAGGTTATTATGAGAGAGAGGAAGTTAACCCAAATTGACGAGGAAATCCTATACAAGGAAGTTGAAAATATGATGACTCGCTCCCCAACCGAAGATGAATTAGACCGAAGGGATTTGGCAGAAAAGATAGAACCTTACCTCGGGAATTTTCTTGAAGGGACTTTGCCGTCGTCGGACCAGACACATTATTACTACAACGCAAAATATTAGTCTTTAATTCCATAGGCTTTATCCGAATAGCATCCGTTGGAAGAAGCATACTTAGAGGATACGTGCTACTGTGGGAGATGCGATAATCAAACCCTTGTAGGAGAATGATCCAGATCGATGATGACAATTGGAATTGTAGGCTGTGGGGCGATAGGTCANGCACTTCTNAAAGCTTCGGAGGCTGGGTCTCTTACACTCCCCATAACGGGNATTTCTAGTAGGACAGAGGAATCGGCCCGTGCCTTTCTCGCTACCATCNATGANCCCCCCGAATACTGTTCACAGACTGAACTTATAGCCAAATCAGANCTTATTGTTGAGGCTGCTGGTGGCGATGTTATACCTGAGCTTGCCTATGAGACTTTTCAATCTGGTAAGGANCTNATGGCTATAAGTGTTGGAGCCNTAATATCACATCCAGAGATATTAGACATGGCTAGGGANCGANGNTGCAAAATTTATGCCCCCTCGGGAGCGATAGCCGGGCTGGACGGTATTAANTCCGCATCNTCGGGAAAAATAGANAGNGTGATAATGACCACNCGAAANCCTGTGGAGGCATTAGANGGCTCTCCTCACCTAATNGAGAAAGGTATATCAGTTNTAGGATTGACTGAAGAACAGGAAATTTTCTCGGGTACGGCAAGAGAGGCCTGCCTTGGTTTTCCAGCCAATGTTAACGTTTCAGCTGCTGTTAGTTTTGCGGGAATTGGTCCCGATAGGACTCAAATCAGAATAATAGCTGTTCCTGGATTGGACAGAAATTGTCATGACATTGTAGTGGAAGGTGAATTCGGTAGGTTACATGTAGAAATAGAGAACATTCCTACTGAAAATCCTCGTACGGGCAGACTGACGGTGATGTCTATCATTCGGACACTGCAGGGCATCTCTGACCCTCTGCAGATAGGAACATAGTCATATAAACATTCCATAAAATCTGGAATTCACAAAAACCCTGTTTTTCTATATCCCCATTAGCTCCTGCGATTATTCTTTGACAGGAGCTACCTCATAAATTATTGATAAGGTCTATCATGATGGAAATAAGGTGTACATTCGACTATGAGGGAGGAAATAAGACGTGAGAATTGGAATCGACGTTGGGGGAACATTTACCGATCTTGTAGTGACTAGGGATGAAGGTGGAATCGCTCAATTCAAAACTCATTCCACTCCCGTGGATCCCTCGATTGGAGTGTTTCGTGGTTTGGCGGAGATATCTGAAGCCTATGGTGTCAGTTTGGATCAGCTACTCCATGATGTGGAATTGATTGTTCATGGGACGACAGTTGCGACCAACACTTTGGTTGAGAGAAAAGGAGCTAACCTAGCTCTGATAACTACAAATGGCTTCAGGGATTTATTGGAGATGCGTGAGGGCTTAAAAGAGGATCGATATAACCTTCGTATGGCTTCTGTTGAACCATTGATTCCCCGTTACTTGCGAAAGGGTATATCTGAAAGGATCAAGTATGACGGTAGTGTTCATACACCTTTAGACGTTGAATCCTTGAGAAAAACTCTCCTGGAGTTGAAGGGCGAAGGTGTCGATTCAATAGCGGTCTGTTTCCTTTTTTCTTTTATGAACCCTGATCACGAATTGAAGGCTGAGGCAGAAATCAGAAAAGTTTTCCCCGACGCCTTTATTTCCTTATCTCATGAGGTTTTGCCTCAAATAAAAGAGTTTGATCGAGTCAGCACGACCGCACTGAATGCCTACGTTGGGCCCGAATTAGGTAAATATCTCGGGAATTTACAGCAACGTATGGTTGAACATGGGGATCAGAGGAAAATATTGATAATTCAGTCTAATGGCGGCTCTGCTCCAATTGAAGATTCCATCAAGTTCGCCGTTAGATCAATTCTTTCGGGGCCTGCTGGTGGTGCTAAAGGTGCAGCGAAGGTAGCTTCTTTATTAGGTGAAGAAAATGTCATCGCCCTTGATATGGGAGGTACTAGCACAGATATCTCAATCATAGAGGGTAGTAGACCCCATGTTGCTAATGAAAAGTTTGAGGCTGGTTGGAAAATATCGGTGCCGATGATAGACATTCATACTCTTGGAGCTGGTGGTGGGAGCATCGCACGAGTGGACATTGGAGGTGTTTTGCGGGTTGGTCCAGATAGTGCAGGGGCGGAGCCAGGCCCAGCATGCTATGGGCTTGGAGGAGAGGACCCCACTGTCACTGATGCTGCGCTATTCCTTGGTTTTCTTGATGAGACATCCTTTCTTGGTGGGAAGGCTAATCTAGATAAAAACTTATCTGAAGAGGCAATAAAGTCTAAGGTCGCTGATCCATTAGGGTTGTCCATAACTGATGCGGCTGAAGGAATATTACGAGTTGTATCAAACTCAATTGCAGAAGGGATTCGTCTAGCTTCTGTTAGCAAGGGANTGGACCCACGTGANTTCAGTATGGTGGCATTTGGAGGAGCTGCGGGAATGCTGGCNAATCAGGTGGCNAGAGAAGTTGGNATACATAAAGTGTTAGTNCCTCAGGCTGCTCCTGTGNTATCGGCATTTGGGATGTTGACCTCAGAGCTACGGTACGACTTTTCTCAATCATATCCTTCGGGATTGNGTGTATTGGATCTTGAGGAAATGACTTCTCGACTGAGAATTATGGAAAAGCAGGGGAAAGATCAACTCATTGAAAATGGGGTGGCAGAGGCGGAAATAAATATAGAGTTTAGCGCTGACATGCGTTACTTAGACCAAATTTATGAAGTCACCGTTCCAATACCTGATCTTGATCTTCATGGAGCTCGACTCAAAGAGGAATGGTCTAACAATTTTCACCAAAGATTTGAGGAATTGTATTCATACAGGCAGTCTGAGCAAGAGATTCGACTTGTTACTCTCAGGGTGACTGTATCGGCACCACTACCTGAAATTAACGACGGTGTTAATACGGGTAATTCAATCGTTGATTTGGATCAGGATGACTCTGTACTGAGGCAGGTCTATGTTGGACGCTGGGAGAGCGTTCCTGTCCTCAAATCCGACAGTATACTGATGGGTCAAAAAGTTCGTGGTCCCGCTATCATCGAGTCGAAATTCACCACTGTTGTTTTGAATCCATTTAATGAGGTCATGAAAAACTCTGATGGGACATTAATAATCGGGATAGAAGATCTTGCGTCAGATGGTGAAGAGGGAGGAGTGGCAGCGGGATCCGATCCGGTGACTCTATCGGTGGTGGAGAATAGGCTAGAGTCTATAGCTATTGAGATGATGGATGTGATGCTTCGTACTTCCATGTCTCAGATTCTTAATTCCAGTCGGGATTTTTCTACAGCTATCCTAGATAACAAATGTAGGCTTGTTGCTCAGGGTGAGGGGATACCAGTACATGTCAGCGCCTTGCCGATCGCTGGGGAAGCTATTTTAAACACTTTTGGTGATGACATTCACCCGGGTGACATGTTCGCGTTGAACGATCCCTACAATGGCGGAAGCCATCTACCAGATATAACTGTAATAAAACCTGTGTTCAAGAATGGTGAATTATTATTCCTAACCATCAACCGCGCCCATCATAGCGATGTTGGAGGGGCTACCCATGGCGGTTATAACCCGTCGGCTAGCGAGATTTACCATGAAGGATTGCGAATCCCTCCCTTGCGTATCCATGATAAGGGTCAACCAAGGGAAGATTTACTAGCTATGCTTTCCGCGAATGTGCGTCTCCCCGAGAATTTTCTTGGTGATCTAAATGCCCAAATAGGTTCTGTCTCTACTGCAGAGCGCCGTATTTTGGAGTTAGTGGACCATTATGATCCGGAAACATTACTGGCTATCATAGACGGAATACTGTCTGCTACCGAGCGACAGGTTCGACAGTTCATATCCGACTGGCCCGACGGAGTATTTACAGGGGAGTCACACATCGACGACGATGGGTTTGATTCCAAGATGATTCCCATTCGCGCTGAGGTCACTATTAAAGGTGACACGATGAAAATAGATCTCAGTAACTCTTCCCCGCAGGTGACTGGTTTTATAAATAGTGCTTACGCGAACACTCGATCAATTGCTCATGCTGCAATAATGTATCTGGCACCTTACGACGTAGCGAAGAACGAAGGGTCTATGGGGCCCTTGACGGTTATTGCCCCCAGAGGACTAATTGTAAATGCAAATCCGCCAGCTCCTGTTTGTATGAGTACTAACCACTGCGCGGAGGAGATAATTGAGGCGGTATTTAAAGCATTGGCAAAGGCTGTGCCGAAGGCTGTGAATGCGGGGTTCTCAAGAAGGTTGCGGTACGCCATTACTGGAACAGATCCCCGTACTGGTCGATATTTTATATGGCACTTTTTTATGGCTCGGGGTGGGGGTGGTGCTTCTTCAGGAAATGATGGATGGACATGTGTGGGTGAAGTAAATGTTGCCGGGGGTATTCGATCCCCTAGTGTTGAGGTTACGGAGGAGCGTTTTCCACTATTTGTGGTGAATCATGAATTACGGCCTGACTCTGCAGGTGAAGGTCAGTGGAGAGGGGGGCTAGGGGCTGAGTGTGAAATCATATATGAGGGAGAAGGAGAGGCCTCCATGAACACCGCAGGTGATGGAGTTGTAGTACCTCCATTTGGGTTGTTTGGAGGATCTCCTGGATTGCCACATCGCTATAGCTTAGTGTCCAAAGGTGAGGAGCGTGTTCTGGGATCTAAGGAAACGGGAATTCCCGTTTTTCCAGGGGATCACATAATCGCTTTATCGTCTGGCGGAGGGGGATATGGTGATCCAAAGAAGCGTGATGAGAATTCTTTGATTTGGGACGATAAAAATGGATATGTTTCGATGTGATTGGAATAGACCTGTCGAAGTTGAATCTTTGGTATTTAACCAACTTTATCTAAGAAATCCAGTAAATGTTTGAGGACTTTGTCGGGCTGTTCTTGTTGTACCCAGTGACCAGCATTGTCCACTAAGTGGATTTTATCCATGCTAGTGCATACTTCTTCCTTCATCCGATCTATAGCGCCGGGCCTCTGGTAGATTCCCCAATCTTGCTTTCCCGCAACAAACAATGCGGGGACCCTTATTTTCATGCCTGAAAAAAGTTCCAATTTCTGCCTGTTCCCTTCACTACCTCCAGACCTGTACCAGTTCAGTCCTCCCTGAAAACCCGTCCTTCCGTACTCTGACACATAAACCTGTAATTCGTCTTCTCTTAACCATTTGCAGGATGCTATTTCCTGAGATGTTGGCATGTGTTTTGCCACTGCTTCAGCCATCGTATCCCCCAAGTCCATAACGTAGTATGTGGGCATCTTGGCTAATTCTTTTGCTGTCCAAGAAGCTAGAGGATGCGGATTATTGTCCTTCCAATCGGCACTCTTATGATGGTAATAAGCCCTTATAAAAGCTGCCAACCCTTCTTTTGAATCTATTAAGTCTGAGTTAGCATCACGGGTTCTGTAGTAGTGTTGATAGTGTTTTCTGGGTCTTGGTAGGGTAGCTAATTCCTCCGAAATACTGTCGACTGGATCCTTTTTTCTTCCTGCATTTTTTGAAGTATCGAATGGGAAAGAAGGTGCACCGGCAAAAGGGGCGCTCATCATAACGACCGAATCGTATATATCCGGTCTTATCAAAGCAGACCAACCGGCAACACCAGCACCCGAGTCGTGGCCTATGACACTTTTTACTCTTTCATATCCTAGTGCTGATACAAACCCTAATATATCTCTTACAAGATTACTCTGATAATAAGAAGAAAGGTCTGATACGTAGGAATTATCCCATCCGGTGGTGGCACCAAATCCCCTCTGGTCAGGGGCGACGACATGGTAGCCAGACTCTGACAACGGTAAAATAATTTTTCTCCAGCTATACGATAGCTCTGGAAAGCCATGTAGTAGAACTATAAGTGGCCTATTTTTGCTTTCAAATCCTGCTTCTAGATAGTGGATATCAAGACCATTAACGCCTTTACAAACGCCTGACCTTATCTTGCAAGGGAAGGTTCCATTTCCGTATTTATCTTCCGATGGCATAGGTGTCTCTTCTGGGATCCGCTCCAGCTGTTAGGGTGCCAGATTTGTAGTCGCGGACAATAGCAGACATTGCTCCTGTACTTGGGGACCAGTCGTCAAGATATTGGATTTTATGTCCTCTTCTTGATAATTCCCGTCCGACTTCCCTCGAGATTCTTCCTTCAAGCTGTAATAGCCCGGGATGGTAAGCATGAGGCCAGAATGAATTTGGGAAATTCCAGGGAACAAATCTTGGGGATTCAATGGCTTCTTGAGGATTCATGCCAAATTCAACGATATTGAGAAAGGTCTGTACCATGGCAGGGCATTGGGCATCCCCACCTGGGGTTCCAAACGGCATGAATAACTTCCCGTTTTTAAATGCCATAGCCGGGTTAGGTGTCAATCTTGGTCGTTTCCACGGGGCGATAGAGGATGGATGGTCTTGATCTATCCAGCTCTGTGTCCCACGTGACGAAATCATCAGACCTAGTTCTGGGACTATAGGTGAACCGAAGACAGCATCGCTTGGCGTTGCAGAAAATGAGTTACCCCAACGATCAATAACACATGTATATGAAGTATCTTGTTCCAGCCTGTCAGGATTAGCCGCAGGCTTTCGAATTCCTGATCCACTTTTTTCTCTTTCTTCATACGCCCAGGGGTTTCCCGGGTCGGGCATTTCAGCAAATGCGGCTTCTGGTGAAATCCTTGATCTTTGGGAAGATGTGTAAGCAGGTGATAAGAGTCCAGCGATTGGTACGTCAACAAAATCGGGATCTCCGTAGTAGTGGTGCCTGTCAGAAAAAGATAAGTTCAAAGCCTGAGAAAGTAGATGTATATAGTCTGGACTGTTTGGAGCAATTGATGAAATGTCGTCTTTTTCAAGCATTTGGAGTACCTGACCAGTTACCGGGCCTTGAGACCAGGGACCACAGGTGAGTACTTCATAATTCTTGTATCTAGCAGATGTAGGGCTTTCAATTTCAACACTGAAATCTGCCATATCACTGACAGAGAGCTTGCCCCCGAGACTTTTGCTAAAACTGACTATTTCCTCTGCTATTTCACCTCTGTAGAAGAAGTTTCTAGCGGCGCGAATGGCCTCTACTCTTCCCAGAGGTGCATTTTGAACTTCCACTTCAATGAGTCTCTTGAATGTTTGTGCAAGATCGGGTTGTACCAGCACATCTCCCTCGTCGAGAATTTTTCCGTCGCGGGAAAAAATATCAAACGTTGACTTCCATTCTTTTGAATTTTTGTCTACGGTTTCAGAAAGTTTTTTTAAGACTTTAGAAGTAGTGCCCGAAATAGGAAACCCTTCTCGGGCGAGCTCTAAGGCGGGTTGCAAAATTTCTCTCAGGGTTAAGGTTCCGAAATTTTCTAGAGCCGTAAGCCACGCGTCCGGAGCCGAAGGTACGATAGTTCTGTGAATTCCTTTTGGAATCTCTGATCCAAGCTCATCGGTGTAGAAATCCAAAGACGTGGCTTTTGGCCATCTACCAAGTCCACTGATTGTCTTAACTTCATTGGCGTCAGCCATATAAACCATTATTGGTGCCACCCCACCGAAATTTGTGGCATTGGGCAGTGTGACGTTTATGACAATGCCCGATGCAACCCCAGCGTCTATAGCGTTGCCGCCCTGCTCAAGTATCCGATAGCCGGCAGAGGCTGCCAGATAATGACCCGCCGACACCATGTGGGTTACGCCCCTCACTGGAGGCCGGTAAGACGACATAGAGTTAGTCATCGCATAATTTCCTTTTAATCTTGATGTAATTAACGGCATGTTACAGGTAAATGATTGCATAGTACTATTCCGGATAACTTAGAATCACAATAGAAAACGCCTTCTTTGGGTAAGAAATTTTCACTAGAAAAGGGAGGATGTAACAGTTGTTATCTGAACGTAAGACGATTCGGCTGATGGATACTTATCGGAATCTGTTTTATACACCGTTATATGTAGCTGTAACGGGAGGTTTTTTATACGACCAAGGGTTGGATGTTGTTTTTAGTACTGTCCCCGATAACATAGCTGCAACCGAATTGTTGAGGTCTGGAGATGTTGATATTGTTCAGACTGGTATTAGTCGAAGCCTCATGGATCTCGACGAAGGTAGGGACGACGCGCCACTTCATATCGCCGAGATAAACCAGAGAGACGGATTTTTACTTTTATCCCGACAACGTGTGGAAGATTGGGGATGGAAAGATCTGGAAGGGTCTACATTAATTCCTATTGGTTTTACCCCTGTCCCCTGGAATCCTCTCAGGACTGTGTTGATAAATCATGAAGTTGATCTATCTGCCATCAAACTGATTAAAGGTATGTCAGCTATTGATGCCATAAATATATTTAAAAAAGGTGAAGCAGATTACCTACATATTCTTCATCCATATGCTCAGTCTTTGATTGACGATGGAATCGGACACTTGGTTGCTTCCCTGGGGCCAGAACTTGGATATATCTGCTATAGCTCTTTTGCTGTTGCTCCCGCTTTTATAGATGAAAACTCAGATACAGTGCAGGCGTTTGTTAATGGATTTCAGAAGGCATTGGAATGGATTGATGGAAACGAGGACTCAGAAATAGCTGACAAAGTTTCATCTTTTTTCCCGAACAATCCCACGGATGTCTTGGGGAGGGCGATAAGACAGTATAAAAGTCAGCAAACTTGGCCTAAGAACGCTTTGATTGGTGAGGACGGCTATACCGCCATGCGAGACATACTCATCGAAGGTGGTCTAGTTGATGGTCGTTATCCCTACCAAAGGCTTGTGAGGCCAGAGTTTGCCCGTAATGCGCTTTCTGAATAGATAAAGTTGAACCTGATAAATACAGAAGCTTTCTTTGCGTTGATCAACTAAAGGGCTATTTTATTTAATCTCAATTTCGATGAAAGCCACGTCAGATGACGATCGGTTGATCACATTGTGCTCAGCTCCCGAATATCTGAAATATGGGACTCCCATAGATATGTCGTTTAGCGTTTCCACACCGTCTCTGTCTATTATTGTGAGAGTTCCGGTCGTAACAGGTATCACTGTGTAGTCTTGATCATGTATGTGCCAGCCCGTCTCTTCACCAGGTGCGAACCGCCATTCAGTAATACGCACTCTATCGTTGTTTTCAAAAATGGTAGATGTTGCATCCATGTTTGGTTTTATTACACCTCGTTTACTCGATAAGGTTACGACAAATATTTGGGATGGGGTGCCTCAAACTATTTCTTGAATTGAGACGGTAAAGTCACAGGTCTGGAATGTTTTTTTTGATTCTTTTTATAATCTCACTTGTGGAAACTCCTGGTGTATATGAGACGAGGCGAAAAATTCCCAGGTCGATAGGGGTTTTGTAGCAAATTCGCTTCATTTCATCTGAAAAATCGTCACCATGAACCACTAAATCGATATTGTGGACAGTGATCCATTCTTGGTCAATAGTCAAAGGGGCATCAGGTATTACTTGATCCACATAGCGACAAGAAGATACTGTATCCATTCGCTCTTGCATCGACATTATGGGGGGGCGCTTGTATCCCTCTACAACTTTGTCAGAATGAATTCCGACAAGGAGATAGTCCCCAAATTGCCTAGCTTGCTTAAGAAAATTTGCATGCCCATAGTGAAATAAATCAGCTACCATATCGACATAGACTCTTGTCATATCCACTCTCCAAAATGCCGGCTTAATGACTTATAACTCAAGGACTTGTTGAGCTTATTTAATTCTTTCTGTTAACACATGAATTCTGCCAGATCTTTGGTTCAGGTCTTGAACATATCGATATTCTCCCCCAGGTCTCAGAATTTCCTCATATAGGATTTCTCTTTCTTTTCTACTACCGATGGTCATCGCATAGTAATCTTGATTGAGCAAATAGAATTTGGCGTATCCATTGTGATCAGTGGTCTGTCGACCAACCCCCACAACAGTTACTTCCATCTTTTCAATCGGCTGCATATCGCAGTTGAGAACTTGGATTCGGGTAACGTTTTTATTTGGAAATAGGAATTTCAGGATGCGAGAGGATATTCCAGATCTTTCAATGATTGCCGATTCTGATATTGAATCAATAATATCGCCTTGAAAATCCATCTTCTTCGGCACTCGCCATTCTGGCCCATATTTGAGTGTTAAATATTCTTCCGGTGGATTAGGCACAAAGAAAGCCTCTCCCAGCAAACAAACGGGTTTCAATTTTTTATAGAGATGAACTGGGATTTTGATGGCCGGGTATTGAAATATATTCTCTTCAATAATTCTGTAGCAGGTCCAATCAATTGGTATGCCAGATTTGGAGAGTTCTACACCAATGTGAAAATTGGTTTGTAGGATCTTTACTTCAAAACCCGCCGCTCTAAAATCATTAACAGTTTTATAAATAGATTCTTCGTCAAGATTGTTCATTCCAATAATTGAGCCGATATCTATGTCATCATCCCACGGGATCAGTTCTCTATCTCTCACTGCTCCCAAACAGGTTCCGTGGCGTAGAAAGAAAATAATATTGAGATCGTTCAGTAATTGCCTAATTTGCAGTAATACCTTTTCGGCGTCCCGCATGTTCATTGATCTCATTTGTTCTCTATTATCCATAGCTAAGGTTTCTGATATGCCAATTGTATTTTTGGGATAGTACCATTCTGATTAACAAGCGTAGTGTGTGGGATGCACAAAATAATCGAGCTTTCTTCTCCAAAATGAAACCATTCAATCAAGGGAAAATTTGACTGAGGTGAAAATGGAATCAAAAGAATTTGAAATTAAGGGCCCGTTGGATGGGTTGAGAGTTATAGACTGGACGATGTGGCAGTTCGGGCCTGTTTCCACCATGATGCTAGCGGACATGGGGGCTGAGGTCATCAAGATCGAATCGCTGGACGGTGATCACGGACGACAATTGGGTCGAGTACGAGGTCATTCTGCTGAGACGAAGGGGGGATTGTCCGCCTATTTCGAGGGTATGAATCGCCAGAAGATGGGCATTGCCTTAGACCTTAAGAATCCCAAGGGCCTGAAGATTATGCACCAACTCGTGGCTGAATCCGATATATTCGTTCAGAACTTTCGGAAGGGAGTGGCCGAGCGTCTGGGTGTTGGATATGAGGATCTCATCGAACATAACCCCGAGATCATTTATGCTTCCGCTTCCGGTTACGGCCCTGACGGACCGGACTCAGACAAGCCAGCCTTCGCGTTGACCGCGGAGGCCCGAGCTGGTGCACTCTGGTGGTTTGGCCCAGATGACGACACCCCTCATGAACTGGATATAGCGGATCAGATTGCGGGAATGATGCTGTCATATGGAGTAATAGGTGCTGTGGTCTCTAGGGAGAGATTCGGTTTTGGACAGAAGGTTGATGTGTCTCACCTGGGTAGCATGATATGGGCGCGAGGAATGCAGAACGGCATATCGCTCTTAAAAGACTTTGAGATGCCCAGGTTCGAGCGAAAAATGGCAGGGCAGGTACTGTGGAACTACTATAAATGTGCTGATGGAGAGTGGATAGCCTTTAGTATGGGTCAAGGAGATCGATACTGGCCGGCCTTCTGTAAGGCCATCGATAGGCGGGATCTTATTGAGAACGCCAAATTTAACAATATGACGGTACGTTTCGAT
The DNA here is from genome assembly GCA_002696685.1 of Chloroflexota bacterium. The sequence goes on from NZSI01000021.1 coordinate 13,772, forward strand.
AATAGGATGGAGTTGATCCAAATTCTTGATTCGGTATTTGTAACTTTGCCTAGGGCTGAGTGGGAGAGGCGTCTCAAAGAGGCAGGCGACTTGATATGGGAACGAGTTCAACGCACCCTTGATCTGCCCAATGATCCACAGGTCATCGCCAACGACTACGTGGTAGATTTCAATCATCCAGTTATTGGCCCTTCCAAGTGGCTCCAGACACCTGTGACGTACAACAAAACGCCGCTATCCACTCGAAAGATGGCACCGGCGCATGGGGAGGACACAGAAGAGATACTGATTAATCTCCTGGGGTACGATTGGGATGAAATTCTGTCACTAAAAACGGAGGGGGCGATACTCTGATGGGGGAATGAATTTGTTCAAGCCTGCGTTCTGAAGCTGCCCCTTATGACTCCATGTAGTGGCTTGGATTATTTCTTCTGAGTATTAACCTATTAATTCTCTTATGGAGTCATCCACAATTTTTTTTTCATCAGGCTGGGATAATGATCCCCCGACATGTCCCCACATAGAAGGGATTTCTCTGAAAGCGGCATTCGGAATAAGTGATGCCTCATCTCGGTTATCATCAGCCCAGAAATACTGGTCGGTGGAAGTTGGCATTATGAAGCCTTTCGCTGTTATAGACCCTAGAGCAGCTTTGAAGTCTCCGTTGTAAAGTGGACTATTACTAATATCGGCATTTTGCCAGGCCCGTATGTGTATCAGAAGATCATTAGGTTCTTTTGGGCCTAACCGGTCATCAAAAGCATCAGGCATTTTTTTGTAGGAATCAAGACCAAAATTTTTGTGGCCGTTTTGGCGGAAAAATTCTTGTGAAAAGGCCCATGCGGAATAAATCGTGTTAAAAGCTTGCATGCCGGCATGGGGATATTGGATGTAATTGCCATTATCGAAAACGGGGTCCACTGCAATGGCAACGGCAAGACTTTCCAGAAATAACCAATTGTGCCCAGAACATTTTGCTGTGCCGCAGATAGGTACGAAATTTTCAACCATATCGGGGAACATAGCGGCCCAGTGAAAAGTTTGAAGACCACCCATCGAAAAACCAGTTACTAGCTTGATTTTTGAAATACCTAGTTCTTCCGTGACCAGTTTGTGTTGTGCTCTAACATTGTCGTAGATCGTTACAGCAGGAAAATTGGGGCCATCAAATGGTGCCGAAGTATTGGATGGAGAAGAAGAAAGGCCATTGCCGAACATATTTGGGGCGACTATGAAATGGTTATCTTCAGAAATCGCCCTTCCGTTCCCTTCTAAATGAATCCTTTCAGCATTTTCGTGTGTTCCCCCAACAGGATGAGCGATAAGAATGGCATTGCTTTTATCTTCGTTCAATTTTCCTAAAGTTTTGTAAGCTAGTTTTGCATTTGGAAGCACTGAGCCAGATTGGAATTCAAACTGACCTAAGTCGAAGATCTTATGGTCACTTATTGAGTCTCTATAGTGTGGCACTCGAAAATTCTCCGTATATTCATCTCTTTGTATCCTTAGTAGCATAACTTTGCAGGTATATCCCCATCCACTCAGACGAAGTAGTTTTATGCCTGGCTCTGTGACCACCTGGATGCCCTAGGCTAGGCGATCGTTATTACCTCGAAAATGGGGTATGACATGCTGTCCGAAGAGCCTGAGGGACTTCTCGACGAGGCGATCGGGAATCGGGCCGAACTTGAAGCGTCCGCCAAAAACGTCGTAGCCCATGCTTTTTTGTGTTTCCTCGATCTTTCTAATTACCGTATCTGGGCTACCAATGTAGGCGAGATTATGCTTGAGCCAGAAGTCAATCCCGGACCTCATGCCCGTAAACATCTCTCGCCCGATCTCTTTCTTTGGATCATACGTTTCATCTTTGTTGGGTAACTCTCGCGTGCCGATCTGAGGAATTGAGAATTTCTCTTCGCCCCAGGAATACGCCTGAGCCAGATAGGGAGCCGCCTCCTCATAGGCTTGCTCGTCCGTGTCTGCGACATATACCGAGCGGGTCAGAAAAGCAGGAGGCCTGGGCATTTTTTTGCCGGAGTCTTTCCACAATCTTCTCCATGTATTTAGCGTGTCTACGATAACCTCGTCTGGGTGCAGAAACATACCCACGCCATAACCCCTCTCAACACAAAGTTCCAAGGAAGACTGGGAACGACCCGCAAACCACATCGGTGGGTGGGGCTTCTGATAAGGGTGCGGCAGTGAGATTACATCGTCGTACTGGTAGTATTTGCCATGGTATGTGAACTTGTCCTCTGTCCAAGCCTTCATTATGACGTCTAAGGCCTCGGGGCCTGCGAGCCGCCGTTCAGAATAGGGCACATTCCAGCTCTTGAAGCTGTCAGGTGATGTCCCGACACCGGCTCCAAATTCGAGTCGTCCGTGGGATAGCTGATCTACCATTGCGCAGTCCATGGCCAGGCGCAGCGGATTGTGGAATGGGAGAACGAACACCATCGCTCCGATTCGGATGGTGCTTGTGTGTTGTGCCAGGGCCGCCAGGTAAACAGAAGGCGTCTGGACTTGGCCTACAACGTGCCCTTGATGTTCAATGATGAAGTGGTATTTGAACCCCACTTCCTCCTCGATCTGAACTTCGCGGAAAGACTGCTCATATGCGTCCACTGCCTGTGGTACCGAATCGAACCAGTTATAGCTGCACTCGTCGAAAACTCCAAACTCTAGATTCCCCATGATTCACCTTTGTTCGTTGACCTTGAGCAACTCATCCTTGTGATAAATCTTACCAAGGCCTGCTGACTTCTCCCATCACTGTCATCAACTACAATAAAGTTAAAATACCCGCAAAAGTCAATATAGCTAACATTGAAACTATGTAAACCGTAGCGATAATTTTGCTGCTTTCTTTCAAGAGAATAAAAAGTAACCAAGGAATACTGCCAAGTGGACAATACTGAGTATGACGCAATAATCATAGGGGCTGGGCATAACGGTCTTGTAACAGCAACTTACCTTGCGAAAGAGGGGTTGGACGTCCTGGTTCTCGAACGTCTTGACAGAGTGGGTGGGGCGGTAACGACTGATGAATTTTCTCCTGGATTCATGGGGCCAATGTGTTCATATGTTTCCCACGTTCTACAAGGAAAGGTCGTGGATGACCTCGAATTGCGCAAACATGGTCTTGACTTTGCCTATAGTAGAAAAGAATCTGACTCTTCGAGAAGGATTCATCTATTCCCCGATGGTTCGTTTATAGGAGGCCCAGAGAATACCGACAAATTTAGTCTCGCCAAGCAACTTAGCTTGTTCAACGGAAAAGATGCTCAAGCCTATTTTCGATGGGACTCCTTCTGGGATGAAGCGGCAAGCATTCTATATCCGTATTTCCTCACAGAGCCTCCTACGATTGCAGACTTGATGCAAACCGTTAAGGGCACATCACGAGAAACTGTCTTGGAAAAATTACTCACTTGGAGTTACATTGACCTTATAGAAGACCACTTCCAAGATGACCGTATAAAAGCATATGTCATGGATTCAAACGTGGAATGTGATCCTGAGTCGCCAGGTAGCATGCTAGGAGCTGCCCTATTTGCATGCAGCCGTTTTAGTAGAGATAGTGACCGTGGAATTCCTAAGATGAGCATGGGGAATATCAGTGAAGCGATCGAAGATTCAGCGAAGTCTAACGGCGTCGAAATTCGAACAAGGGCTTTAGTGGAAAAAGTAATTGTGGAGGGAGGGTCAGCCAAAGGGGTGAGATTGGCTAACGGAGAAGAAATCCGCAGTTTTATTGTGGCTTCAAATGCTGATCCGAAGCGCACCTTCAAAACCATGTTCCAGACCGAAGAGTTAGACGAAGACATCCTCAAACGGATGGACAGTTGGAAAACATCAGCGGGGTGTGTCAAATTCCTTGCCGCTATGAATGAATTACCTGATCTGACTCGATATCTCGGATCAAGTTACGACGCAAACTCGATTATAAATATCAAAATAATGCCGTCGGTGGAATATCATAAGCAGAGTTGGAGAGATGCAGCCAACGGAAAAGTATCTAGCTGCCCGGTCATGAATATTCAGATCCCTTCCACCGTTGAACCCAACTTAGTAAAAGGAAAAGGGCATGTTATGTCTAATTGGGTTCTCTTCGAGCCTCCAACTTTGAAAGACTCAACATGGGAAACCGAGAGGGAGAACGTAGGNGAGCAAATAATCGATTTCATATCTCAATACGCACCCAATTTCCGCGACAGCTTGGTCGACTGGACCGTTCAAACCCCTGAAGATATTGAAAGCAGAGTAGGTATGACCGATGGAAATATCAGGCATCTCGACATGATACCAAGCCAACTTTTATCACAACGCCAACCATACAGAACGTCCATTAACAATTTTTATATGTGCGGTGCTGGAACACATCCGATGGGAGAAGTTACCGGCGCCCCCGGGCACAACGCGGCGAATGCGATTCTGAAGGACCTAGAGAGGAAAGCCAGTTAGGAGAATTCGTTTCAATCAAATAATCATTAAAATGGAGTGTTTAGAAGAGCTCTTCTGACGCCATCAAATTCGTAATTAGTTATTCTCACCTAACGATTAGCTGTAGCTACAGGACTTCCTTGTTATTGGGATGAATTATCGAGCTATGGGTACAATGTCAGTTAAAGGAGAGATCAAAAATGTCTAATTCCTCCAGCATTGAAACAACAAACCAAGAGTTGTCCGCGGTTACCTGGCGATGTATTGGTCCGCCAAGAGGCGGACGCGTTGTTGCTGTAGCGGGAGATCCATCTTCTGACGCNGTCTTCTATTTTGGAGCCTGTGCCGGTGGGGTCTGGAAGACNACCGATGNNGGTACCTATTGGAAAAATGTNTCAGATGGNTTTTTTAACACCGCCTCAGTNGGTGCTNTAGCNGTCGCTCANTCGGACAGTAATGTGNTATATGCAGGNACCGGNGAGGCCTGTATAAGNTTGGACGTAACCCACGGTGATGGTGTCTATANAAGCACTGANGCNGGGCACACTTGGAAACATTTGGGGTTAAAAGATACNNGACACATTTCTCGCGTGAGNATANATCCAGCTAATCCAGATCTNGTGTACGTCGCAGCCCTTGGAAATGCATTTAAGCCAAACGAAGANCGNGGNATATTTCGATCNACNGATGGNGGNGNGANTTGGGAACATATCCTNNACANAGGTCAAGACGCGGGAGCCGCAGACCTTTCGTTGGATACNTCAAANCCAAGAATTCTTTACGCNGCGATNTGGGAGGCTAGAAGAAGTTTTTGGAATATGAGCAGCGGAGGNAACGAAAGCGGTCTCTACCGATCAACNGANGGAGGTGATACGTGGACTGAANTCTCTTCCAATCAGGGGTTNCCNGAGGGNATNAAAGGTCGNATNGGAGTGGCNGCTTCTCCCGCAAAGNCGGGACGGGTNTGGGCAACNGTNGAATCCGANGANTGTGGNATTTACCGNTCAGACGATTACGGNGAAACNTGGGAATTGGTGAATGATGATAGAGATCTTCAAGGTCGTCCNTGGTATTACCAACATATTGTGCCCGATCCNCAGGANCCTGAANTAGTTTGGGTTATGAACTACCAATGCCANAAATCTATTGANGGNGGNAAAAGCTTNTCAGTCGTNGGGACCCCACATGGNGACAANCATGANCTNTGGATTGANCCNANNAANTCGGANCGATTGATCGANGGAAANGANGGNGGCGCCTGCGTTTCTTTCAANGGNGGNGANTCNTTTTCAAGCATCTACAATCAGCTCACCTCTCAGTTNTATCATCTCACCACGGATAATAGACATCCATATCGAGTCTATGGTACCCAGCAAGACAATTCTGCTATCAGCGTCCCTTCACAAACCGGAAAAGGGGCGATACCGTGGGGAGACTGTTATTTCGTAGGTAGCTCTGAAAGCGGATATATCGCGGTAGATCCCAACAACCCCGATATCGTTATATCAGGAGCAGTTGGAAGCTCGCCGGGCGGTGGCGGGAATATGCTCCGATACGACCATAACACTGGCCAGGTGAGAATAATAACTGTCTGGCCTGAAGTAAATATTGGTTATGGCGCCGACAATATGAAATACAGGTTCCAATGGACCTATCCGATTTCATTTTCCCCTCACGATTCAACGGTGTTGTACACAGCCGGCAACCTTGTATTTAGGTCCCTGGATCAAGGAAGTAATTGGACTCCTATTAGCCCCGATCTCACACGGCACGATGAGGAGAAGTTAAGGCCATCGGGAGGGCCTGTAACACTCGACACCTCGGGGGCAGAAACCTATTCGACCATATTCTCATTCGCCGAATCACCTATTGAAAAGGGGGTTTTCTGGGCAGGTTCGGATGATGGATTGGTTCACGTATCCAAAGATGAGGGGGATTCATGGCAAGATATCACCCCTGCAGAATTGCCTGAGTGGTCCCTGATCAGCATGATAGAACCGTCATCACATTCAGCTGGCACAGCATATATGGCTGCGACCAGGTACAAACTAGGTGATAATTCACCGATGCTCTTTAAGACAGATGATTACGGTGAGCAATGGAGGGTCATTAATGGAAACTTACCGGGAGATGATTTCACCAGGTGTATTCGGGAGGATCCCGTCAAGCCTGGAATGCTATATGCAGGGACAGAAACCACACTCTATGTCTCATTTGACGACGGGATACGTTGGAGGGAGTTGAAGGGCAACGGGAGTGTCGGGAAGAGTTCCTTGCCTGTCGTTCCCATTTACGACATAGCGATAAAGGAAGATGACATGATCGTGGCAACCCATGGAAGATCATTTTGGATACTCGATGATCTTTCACAACTCAGGCAGGTGCCTGAAATAGAAGGGATTGATTCTCCACATATCCTTCAACCAAGGAACACCATCCGAATAACTGCCCCTCTCAGGAGTCGTAAAGTATCTGAGGGAAAGAATTACCAACTCTCACTTGGAGCCGCAGTCACATACACGGAGGATAAGAATACGTATGGCGAAGTGGAACGTTCTTTCCTTGACGCGGGACAGAATCCACCGGCGGGGGTCCTTATCAACTATTTTCTGCCCGAAGAAATAAACGAAGAACTGTCATTAACCTTCCTTGACCAGTCTGGAATTGTGATAGTTACGTACTCTAATGGAGTTGCAGCGAACAGTAGTTCAGAAGAGGAAAGTGATCAACTTTCTATTGCTTCAAATATTGGTATGAACCGATTTATCTGGGACATGAGATATCCACCAGCAAATAAGGTACCAGGAGATAAAACCACTGAAGACCGAGTAGTTTCTGGTCCCGTAGCGCCTCCAGGAAGATATACGGTCGTGTTGAAGTGTGCAGGTACTGAGAAGTCAAAGACGTTTGAGATCATAAAGGACCCGAGAGTCGAAGCCAGCCAGAAGGAACTTGAGGACCAATTCAACTTACTTTTGTTAATCAGAGACAGGTTATCTGAAACACACGATTCGATTAATCGAATTAGGAGCGTTTGTTCTCAGGTACATGAGTGGACTCAGAGAGCAATTGGCCATTCATCGGAAACATTGGTAACTGAAGCTGCAGAAAAGATAACGGGGAAGTTATCTGCGATAGAGGCTGAATTGATCCAGACTGAATACCAAGGGGCTAGGGATCGGCTAAATTTGCCTACGAGGTTGAATAGCAAGTTGTCCGAAATTACCAGTGTAGTTTCCGCCGGGGACTTTGCCCCAACCAGACAATCCTATGAAGTATTTCAAGCAGTTTCGAATGAGATCGAACCTCACCTCGTCACATTGCAAGACACAATTGATGAAGATGTAAAGGACTTTGACAACCTTGTACAAGAACTGGGACTACCTGCAGTAGTTGTAAGACCACAGTAGGCCACATTTATCAGGGTCCGGGTTCAAACTACATCCGGATCCTGGTTGGATCGTACCCCAGCCTAAGTGAGACGAACAAAACTAACGCTGATGAGGCGAGAAGCAATCCCATTCCCCGTAAGGTCGACTCGTAATCAAACATTGTTATGAGCAGACCGGCAATTATAGGGCCGGATACCTTTCCCGCATTTTTAAGGGAGCCGCTAATCGCCATTCCTGTGGCGATGCCTTGCCCAGTGAAGCGAATGCTTATCATGGCTAATGTTGAAGGGAATATCAACGCCTGGGCCAAGCCAATTACTGAGGCCGTCGTCAAGAGGGTAACCAAGTGCTTCGCTGAAGGTATATAAGATATCGCACCTGCAATAACAACCATCCCTGCCACTACGGTCAATAGATATCCAAACTTGTCTCCCAGCCTGCCTCCTAAAGGGTTCATCATTACATGAACTAGTTCTTGCACGGCAAAAAAGATCCCCACTTGTAGAACGTTAAATCCTTCGGCAATGCCATAAATTGGTAAAAATGCCTTAACGGCGTAGACGGTCATATACACCCACCCTTCCAGACTACCTGATATCCAAACAACTGAGCTGCCAACCCCAGATCGGATGGCTGATAGAAATTTCTTAAGCAGGGAGAAAACTTTGGGATTTTGTGCCGGAAGTTTATTCTCAGGTAAAAGTAAGATCGGGAGAAATGCTACGGAGCTTAAAATCCCAATTATTGTAAACACTTCTTCAGGATTCAAATATAGCAATAGCAAGCCGGCAGATAATGGCCCAATTACATATCCGGATGTTTTGGCTATTCCAAACCACCCCAGCAACTCACCTTTTTTGTCCTTTGCACGTTCAGCAACATATGCTAGGGAGACAGGCCCGTATATAGCTGTCGCAAAACCATGAATGAGCCTAACCGTGAAGAGAGTTTGAGTAGAATCTACGAATGAATAAACAAATGGCATGAAGGTAAAAAAGGCAGTGCCAACAAGCAGCCAGGATTTCCGTCCCCACGTATCAGATAGAAAACCTATTACAGGCTTGAAAATCATGCCTGTTAGGGTAGAAACAGAAATTATCAGCCCTACGAACGAGTCACTTGCCCCCAGTGAGGCTGCGAAGATAGGTAGGAGGGGTGTCTTTCCCATTTGATAAGCTGATCTGACTAAGAAGTCAGCTAAGCCCATGAATAGGATCGGCTTGCTCAAAAATGTGTACCCCAGTTTTAAATTTGCATTTTTTGCTGCAATCACTTTGTTGTGACGTGAAAATGTATATTGTCACAATTCTATCGGACTTAAATTACTCATAAAAGAGGAGAGTGAAACAGGGTAATTTTAGTGGGTTGGTGCTGAAGGAGAGATTCTAGCCACGCTCTGTTTCATTATGTCAGTGAATACCTTTTCGTTACTGTCTGTACACTGAAACTCCGTTCCTAATGCCATATTTACTGACTGATATCAGTCAGAGTCGGCAAAATGTCGGCAGAACAAAACCAGTTCGAGTGGGGTAGTACCTTTATATGACTATGTAGTGGTTCAGACTATTTCTCGGCTAGTGGGTGCTATTGAGCCGTTATCCCTCCGTCAATAACCAACTCGGAGCCTGTCATATACCGCGATTCGTCAGATGCCAGGAATAGAACTGATAAAGCTACGTCATGGGCAGTTGCGAATATTCCCAGGGGTGTAATAGCCAACCGTTTTGCTCTTTCTTCGCTGTCAGACATCATCTCACGTGTCATTTCGGTTTCTATGAACCCTGGGTGAACCGAATTACACCTGATTTTCTCGGGCCCGTATTGAACCGCCGTAGACTTGGTCAGGAGCCTCACGGCTCCTTTGCTTGCAACATAGGCTGCTGATGACATACCAATCAGGCCTGCTATCGAGGAGATGTTTACGATGGAGCCACCGCCTGACGCCCTCATGGCTGGTATTGCAGCTTTAGTGCCAAGGAACACCCCTTTCGAGTTTACGTCCTGAACACGGTCCCATTCCTCTGAGGTTGTCTCTTCAACATTTTTTCTAACGCCTATGCCAGCATTGTTGACTAGTATGTTCAGCTTGCCATAACTGTTGACAGATTCTTTTACCGCTGCAGCCCATTCAGATTCACTTGTCACATCCAAATGAATATATTTCGCTTCTCCGCCAGTCTCATTTATCTCGGCCTCGACTTTTTCACCTTCCGTGTCAAGGATATCCCCGAAAACAACTCTGGCTCCCTCATTGGCGAACAACCTTGCCTCGGCTTCACCCTGTCCCCTGGCACCCCCGGATATTAGAGCAACCTTGCCTTCCAGCCTACCCATGGATTCCTCCTTTGATATATCTCGTCATCCAAAAAGCGCATGTGCTCGGATAGTAACATTTTGACTACCACACGGTGCGACTGGGAATAGCACTGGCTAGAGAAGAGAATAACGGTAGGTGAATAGGGCGGGTCAATTTATGTTTCGGCGATTCCCTGGGATTCTGACTTTCCAGTGCGCTTCAGCCACGTTGACACTATGGCGAACGCGATGAACGCTCCCAGGGTCA
>NZSI01000022.1 GCA_002696685.1 Chloroflexota bacterium
TTAAAGCTTCGGACAACCTACCAGACGAACTATCAGATTCAAGGTTCTATGAACCTAGCGATCTCGGATATGAAAAATTCATTTTAGACCGGTTAGAAGGATGGTGGGGAGGAAAATATGACCAGCAGCGCTAGTCTAATTACAGTCAACAGCAATACTTAGGTTGGAAGGTGAGCTTTATTCGCTCTGGTTATTTTCCATCACCTTCCTTGAGAGCAGCAGGAGACTTCGAGCTATCCTAAATCCATTGAGTGCCACTACTCCTCCCCCGACTGCCACTGCAATTGGTGCACCTAATAAAGCCGCAATCGGCCCCGCGTGAAATCCTGCCATTCCACTGAATCCCCAACAAAATGTCTGAAAACTTAGCACTCTTCCCCTCATTCTATCTGGAATCACTTCTTGAATGAGGGTTGATAATCCACTCTCATATGCAACACCACATCCAAATGTGAAAGCCAGACAGAAAAGGGACAAAATCAAAAGTTTTGAAAAAGCGAAAACAATTAGACCAATCCCAAATCCAATAATTCCAAGTAAAACCAGTTTCCCTTTATTTTCAATGTTCGGCACAACCGAAATTGTCACGGTGGTCACGGCAGCACCTAAAGCTCCCGCAGACATGAGATAGCTAAAGCCCTCAGGACCCAAACCTAACTCATCTCTGGCTATAACCGGCAGCATAGACTCCACAGCCCAACCAAACGTTTCCGAGACCATAACTGCCAATATTAACAACCGTACTGAAGGTGATCGAAACATATATCTAACACCTTCTAAAAAATCATCGACATGGCTGGCGCCCCGATATTGCGGTGACTCTATGCCCTTCAATAATGAAACAACCATTAAGGACACTAAAAGGAGTGCACCAATAAGGAGAAAAGCTTGGCCCATTCCTAACTCCGCAAGAATTAGCCCTCCAGCCAAAGGGGCTACAACACCCATAATTGTCATTGAAAAGAAATTTGCTGCTATCCCTTTTAACAGGTTATTCCTACCCGCCAAGTCCAAAGTGAGTGCCATCTTGCAGGAAAATTTGACTGATCCGGTTAGTCCACTTACGAAGGAAAAGAGGAGAGCATGATATAGCTGCAGGAAGTCCATCAACAATAAAATACCTAAAATTATCGCCGCCAAAGATTGGACCAGTAAGGACAATATCAACAAGTGCTTCCGATTGTACCTATCAGCTAAAACACCAGCTACTGGGCTAAACAACGTCATTCCGACCCCAGCTACACCAGCGGATATACCGACCCATAAAGGAGAATTTGTGATATCAAGAACCAACCATCCAAGAGCCAATGGTTCTATTGCGAGGGCAGCATCGTTGAACAGAAGCCCCAACCAAAATTTCCTAAATCGCTGGTTTGATAGGAGAAGGAACAACTAAATATTTAACCTATCGATGTTTTTTAAAATTCAGATTATCCCGCCAAGGCCTGACCAAGCACATCCAGAGTGTAATCAACATCAGCAGCAGTTATCCCATAGTGCGTTACAAATCTCCACCGTTTTGCGGAAGAGCCACCTTTTACCCCTTGTGCCTCAAGTTTTCTGGTGAGTTCGGCTCTGTCAGGATAGTTAACTTCAAAAAAGACCAGGTTTGTCTCTACAGATCCAGGATCAATCGATATTCCTGGCAAATTAGATAGTCCGTGAGCTAACTTGGCAGCATTGGTGTGATCCTCAGCAAGCCTTTCCACCATTGTGTCTAAAGCCACTATGCCCGCAGCAGCCATAAATCCAGCCTGGCGCATTCCGCCACCAACCATTTTCCTCATGCGCCTTGCTTCCTCAATAAATTCATTTGTCCCACAAACGACTGAACCAACAGGGCAGCTGAGACCCTTAGAAAGACAAAAGCTGACGGAATCTGCGTCCTTCACCAACTCTATNACTGGAGTCTCCAACTTAACAGCCGCATTGAATATCCTTGCNCCATCTACATGCAAGGGAATNTCGTTTGCCTTGGCAACATTTGATATGCCNTCCATATCTTGAGGGGTTAAAACCCTTCCCCCGCAGTTATTTTGTGTATTCTCCATGGCAATCAAGGCTGTCTTAGGATTGTGATGATTCGCAGAATCCCTTATTGCTTCGGCAACAGAATCAGGATTTATCATCCCCCTATCATCATTGGGCACTAGATGATACGAGATGCCTCCTAGAGCAGCTGCGCCNCCACCTTCAGATCGAAAAATATGAGCTTTATCTCCAAGAATAACCTCNTGNCCTCTNCCNGCGTGTGCCAATAGAGAAACCAAATTACCCATAGTTCCACTGGCAACATACACCGCGGCTTCCTTTCCCATTGCATAAGCAGCCATTTCCTCCAATCTATTAACTGATGGATCATCGCTGAAAACATCATCACCAATTTTTGCATTAGCAATGGCTTCCCTCATTTCTGGGGATGGGTGTGTAACTGTATCGCTTCTTAAATCTACTTCTTGCATAAGTTTTATTTCTCCAACATTTCTCAATTGAACTATGTGAAAGTTAATTAGCGCCTATCGTTATTATTTTTGTACAGGTATTGTCAAATCATATACGGCTTTTTAGTATGGGAACAGATGCGGATAATTAAAAAGGACCTAGCATGCATACTGTTAACAAAATTTTTACCAAAATAGATGGAGGTGAAGTCTACTTGGAAGGGCTTCTTGAAATTCCCCTTGCAGACGGAATACCTCCCTGCGTTGTGATTTGCCACCCCAACCCAAGGGGTGGTGGAAATATGTTCAATAACGTTGTCGAAGGTGTATCACAGGGTTTGAATTCAAATGGGATAGCAACATTGAGATTCAATTTTAGAGGGGTCGGAAGTAGCACAGGAGAGTTCGGAGACGGAACTTCAGAGGTTTTNGATACTATTCGCGTCCTTGAACACACCTCCTCATTAAACACCGTGGATGGTAGCCGAATAGGTGTNATGGGTTACTCTTTCGGTGCCGGAGTCGCACTAGAATCAACCATAGAAAGTGACATTGTCAAAGCAGTGGTTTCCATTGCTTGTCCACAAAGACATTTTTCGACATTCGGAACAGTGGAGATTCTGCAACCAAAGCTTCTGATATGTGGAGATCGTGACCACGATTTCCCAGCCAGTCAATTTAATTTCCTCTCCGGTCGCTTCACAAAGCCATGCCAATCAGAAATAATTACAGGGGCTGACCATTTCTTCAGAGGACATGAATCCATTTTAGGTGATCTAACTTCTGACTTTTTTTCAGGAATCTTGTGAATGTCTACTACATCTATCGCGTTCAAAAGCAAGGGAAGTTTGCTGGAGGGAGTGATAACCACACCACATAACATATCTGGACCATATCCAGCTATCATTGCATGCCATTCACATCCGTCATTTAAAGGCCACATGGGTGAAGATGTAATTTCAGCAATTTGTCGAGTCGCAGGTGATGCAGGCTTTGCCACTATGAGATTCAACTTCAGGGGCACTGGTGGAAGTGCCGGAATCCATGACAAGGGCAAATCAGAAAAAAATGACGTCAAGTCAGCACTAGATGTTATTAGAAGATGGCCAGGAATCGACAAAAACCGAATTGCGATCGCAGGATATTCTTTTGGTGCGTCGGTGATCATGGATGGAGCGAAAATGCTTAGGAAAGCTAACAAATTTGCCCTGATTGCTCCACCCCCCAAAGCTGCAACAGAATCTCATCTTTCCAAAGACAATAGACCTCTACTTATAATAGCGGGGGAAAAGGATAGCTTATCTCCACCTGATAGGCTCAGAAAAATATTTTCAGGTTACAAAACCCCTCCTTCTTTAAAAATTATTGAGGGCGCTAATTTCAGTCTTCAAGGGGATGAAGCAGAAGTGGGAAATACTNTTGTTAATTTTTTACAGGATTGAAAAACATAGCAGGAAACCATATGGCTTTTCAGAGATTAGTTTCTATTGTTAATGTTTTATAATNTAAGATTGATCCAATGCAAAATAAACATCGGAGAGGATATTGACAACGAACGATTTTAGAAAAGAGCGAGATTCGATGGGTGAGTTCAACGTGCCAGCTGCCGCGTATTATGGCGCAAACACAATGCGGGCTGTCTTAAATTTCCCTTTGAGCGAGCTACGATTTTCCAGATCCTTCATTGAAGCAATATCCAATATCAAGCTTGCTGCCGCTCAAACCAACATGGAGCTCGGGCTCCTAGAAGAAAAATTGGGAAACGCTATAGTTGAAGCAGCCACAGAAGTCGCGGGTGGAAAATTTGATGACCAATTCGTCGTCGATATATTCCAAACTGGTTCTGGAACATCGACGAACATGAACGCAAACGAGGTTATCTCCAACAGATCCATTGAGCTTCTTGGAGGAGAACTCGGTTCCAGGACTCCAGTCCATCCAAATGACCACGTAAACACTGGTCAATCATCCAATGATGTAATCCCGACTGCAATACACGTGGCCGCTGCAAAGTCAATTAAAGATAACTTGATTCCCTCATTGGTCCAGTTGAAAAATTCCTTAGAAACAAAATCTAAGGAATTCATGCCGATCATAAAAACAGGTAGGACACACCTTCAGGACGCAACTCCCGTAAGACTGGGACAGGAATTCGAGGGCCATGCGGGGCAAATAGAAAGAGGAATACAGCGTTGCGAACAGGCGCTAATCGAACTATCTGAGGTTGCATTAGGAGGAACAGCAGTAGGAACAGGCGTTAACACACATCCTGAATTTGCCAAAAAGGTTTGCCAAAAAATTTCTAGTTCCTTAGATATAGATATACATGAAACTAATAATCATTTTCAAGCCCAAAGTACTCTCGACAACATCGTTCAAGCCAGTGGATCAATGAAAACAATTGCAGTAAGCCTTATGAAAATAGCTAATGACATAAGATGGATGGGATCAGGACCCAGAGGGGGATTCGGGGAAATAGAACTCCCTGAAGTCCAGCCGGGAAGCTCAATAATGCCGGGCAAAGTGAACCCGGTTATACCTGAGTCTGTCTGTCAGGTGGCCGCTCAAGTTATAGGAAATGACACCACAGTTTCGATAGCAGGACAATCTGGAAATTTCGANATCAACGTAATGATGCCTGTAGCCGCACATAATCTACTTCAATCAATTGATATTTTAAGCACGGCTTCTTCAAATTTTGCCAATCAATGCATCGACGGATTGAAGTCGACAAACAAAGGTCCGGAAATGGTCGAGAGAGGACTCGCGATCGTAACAACTTTGGTTCCACACATAGGGTATGATGCCTCAGCAGATATCGCCCATAAAGCTCAAGAAGCAGGAAAAACGGTTTTGGAAGTTGCTTTATCTGAAACTGACTTCGACGAGAAACGGCTGCGGGAAATACTGGATCCTGAAGGGATGACAGAGCCTACAGTGTAGACGGTCTCTATGAGTCAACCGCCTAGAAAAATCTTTCTGGCTAATTTGACCTGTTCTTCCCTAGATGGTACTTGTCCATCTAACAACTCTTTATGAATGGAAGAAAGTATCCTGCCCATCTCCGCACCCTCAGGAATTCCCATATCAAGCAAATCGTTCCCAGTAACTGACATTGATATTTGTGAAAGGTCATT
Organism: Chloroflexota bacterium; assembly: GCA_002696685.1. The sequence continues at coordinate 5,579 of NZSI01000022.1, forward strand.
CAAGTATAAATCTATCTGAGCTGACAATCCCGAATTAGCTGACGAAGACATANATCTTGCCACATGCAAGGATTCCAAACTTAATCCTCTCAATTTTTCATATATATCACTATTTTTCATGCCAGGAAGCAGTTCTTGAAATCTATCCAGGTCAGAAACTTTCGAATGCAACGAAGAACTAAGTCTGAGCCTCTTCCCTATCTCCTCCCTTATTACGTTGTTAGAACAATACAAAAGAGCCAATAAACCAACCACATCTGAACTGACTTCTTCTGAAATGGAATTCTCTATGGTATTGAAGACCATCGTTGGAATATCAAACTGTGGATGAATTACTTTAAATGCACCCCATTTATTCAAGTTTTCAAGGGCTCTCCCAGAATTAGTCTCTCCGAATATCTGGTTCAGTTCATTCAAGATCCTTGTCCCTGAAAGGTTTCTTATTCCGTCTAAATCCCGAACCAACGCCTCCTTTGTTGTCATTTCGACTTCGAAGGAAAGCCTTGAGGCATATCGAGCTGCTCGAAATACCCTTGTTGGATCATCCATAAAGCTTTGATTATGTAACACTCTGATTTTTTTGTGACACAAATCCTGCAGTCCATTGTGGTGATCTATGAGGTCACCCCACCTATCAGGGTCCACATGCACTCCAAATGCATTTATCGTGAAATCCCGACGGGATAGATCTCCTTCTATTGTGGATAATTGCACTTCGGGAAGCGCACCGGGATTTGGATATCTCTCGCTCCGGGTCATAGACAGATCTATTATTTGACCACATATTTCTGCTTTGACTGTTTCAAATTGGGAANTGGAAATCACTTTCGCGGATTCCATATGTGAGNTNCTCAGCAATTTCTGGGGNCAACACTCGACGGCTATGTCAATATCTTTGATTTCTCTGCCCAGAATAATGTCNCTTATCGCTCCTCCAACAAGAAAAGCCCTTGAACCGATTGATGAAGCAGCATTATTCACAGCAGACACAGCCTGTATATGCCCTTCACTCAACCGTTCAGACAGTCGATCGCTAATATTCATTACAGATGTGGGGTGATTTAAACTTTTTCATATAGCCCTGCCAGCAATTATGTGATTATACATTCACAATATTTCTACAATGTGTAGAATTTGTTCTGTAGAATATGGAAAATAAACTCCTGCCCAAGGGAAAATGGACTCTGGAATAAAGTTCTGTCAATACTGTGGGGGACCGCTTAGGGAGTCACTCATCGCCTCTGTGTCAAGACACGTTTGTTCAAGTTGTGGNCGGATTACCTACTTAGATCCGAAGGTTGCCGCTGTCACATTAGTCTATTCTGATCACAAACTTCTTCTCGTTAAAAGAGCTATTGAACCCGCATATGGAAGGTGGAGTTTTCCTTCTGGATATGTGGACAGAGGAGAAGCTGTGGAATCAGCCGCTGCTAGAGAGGTATTGGAGGAAGCGAACCTTCACGTAGAAATAACAGGCCTTCAGGGAATCTACTCAGGTGATAGTCCAGTTGTATTGGTGGCCTTCAGGGCCAGGGTAACTGATGGTACCGCGACACCTGGAGACGAAGTGACTGATATTGGTTGGTTCGAACTTGATAATTTACCTGAACTACCGTTCCCACATGATGAAAAAATTATCCGCGACTTTATTTCACAATTCGGTAATTAAATCACAAAGCAACCAGAATGCTACTCGCCTGAAGAACCTTCTTCCCAAACTCTTTTAAATACGGCATATTTCTGGGCTTCCTCAGCCCCTAATGATGTGATGTTAACGAGTTCCCACCCTTTGTCACCCATTTTTTTTAACAACACTGTTGTATATTCAAGTCCTCCTTGCTCTGAGTCAGACTTAAGTTTTATTGCATCATATTCCCAGGTTGGCAACCCAGAAGGTGAATGAAAATCCTCAACATACTCAAGCTGTTGCAATTCTTCTTCAGTGACCTCAGCCCATGAGTCCTCAGGAAGTTCCGACTGACATTCATCGCAATTTGAAGCAGGGCCTAACGAATAGCCCCCACATTCTGGACAAAAAAATATCTTCATAATTCAAAGCCTATACTGGAATAATCACAGCAGCAACGCATTTCTAAAATGCAAGGTATCTAAATCCGCTGCACGATTATANTTGAATCTACCCTTCCAGCACATCCCCTATGTTTAGGAATTATAGTCACAACCGCAGAATTACTCGACCGGGGCATCCATTGCAGCGAAATTCATGTTGTAAAGATGGCTATAAAGACCATCTCTGTCCATCAATTCATCGTGCTTTCCAACTTCAATAATTTGTCCTTCCTGGAGGACAATAATTTTGTCTGCGCCTCTAATCGTAGATAGTCGATGTGCAATCACGATAGCAGTACGGCCCTGGAGGAGATTCCTCAGGGCGTTTTGAATCAAAATTTCTGTATGGCTATCGATATTTGCAGTCGCTTCGTCCAGAATCAGAATCCTGGGGTCGGCAACTATTGCTCTTGCAAAACTTAGAAGTTGCCTCTGGCCAAGACTAAGGTTGCTACCTCTTTCTGACAGGAAGGTGTCGTATCCATCTTCAAGTTCCAAAATAAAANCATGGGCCCCTACTGCTTTGGAAGCAACAATCATCTGCTCCTCAGAAGCTTCTCGATGATTGTATTTTATATTTTCCTTNACAGTACCTGAGAATAAGAAAGGGTCCTGGAGTACAGTACTCATCTGTCTTACCAATGATCGCCGTTTAACATTTCTTATATCTATGCCGTCAACCAGAATTGCACCTTTATCTTTTTCAACCTCATAAAACCTAGACAACACTGACACAATGCTTGTCTTCCCGGCTCCCGTCGGTCCAACGATAGCGACCGTCTCACCAGCATTAATCTTAAGGTTGATTCCCTTTAGAACTTCCTCACCTTCCACATAACTGAATCGAACATCTTTGAATTCAATATCCCCTTTAAGTGAATCCATCTCATCTGCATCTTCAGAATCCACCATGTCAGGATTCCTATCCATAAGATCAAATATCCTTGATCCTGAAGCCATAGATCGTTGGAGTTGAGTATATTGTTGAGTCAAATTCCTTATAGGGTCAAAAAATCTTTGAATATACATTATGAATGCTACTAATACGCCAACTTCTANCGAGCTGTCAGCCACCATAAAAGCCCCATAATAAATTGCCAGAGCTATACCCACCGCAGTCAGTATGTCAACTCCAGGTAAAAGTCCAGAAGCGAATCTACCTGCTGTCAGATTAGCTTCCCTGTGCGCTGTATTTTTATCCTGAAATATCTCTAGGTTACGGGGCTGTCTATTCAAGCTCTGTACGACCCGCACTCCTGATATATTTTCGTTGAATGCGGCGTTAACTATAGATATACGAATCCTGACCGCAATGAATGACTTTTTTGCATACTTCTGCCATACGAACATGGTTAACATAAGAATTGGTACTACAACCATAGAAATAAGGGCAAGTTGAACATTCAAAAGTAACAGTGCNATAATGATCCCAACGAGACTCAAAAGTTCTCCTAGGCTCATGACAACTAGAGCTGCAAATTCTTGAAGTTGCCCTACATCTCCCTGCACGCGCGACATCAACCTTCCAACTTCAGTGTTATCAAAATATTTCATAGACTGCTTTTGAACATGCCCAAAAAGATCTCGACGAAGCCTCCATAAAACTCCCTGGCCAACTCGTTGCATAGCCGACTGCTGGACATAATTTGTAGCCCAGTTGAGAAATGCTATTCCCAGAAACAAGACAAATGCCCAGATAAGACCATCCATGTCTCCAACTAGGACGCCATCTTCATAAACTAGGATGAAATCGTCGATTGCCCAAGCTATAATCCAAGGGACCGCAACTAGTGTGAATGTAAATATCAGCATAGATATGCCCGATATAATCACCAGTTTCATGAATGGCTTCACATAAGGCAAAAGTCTAAGGATAACTCTTTGGTCATATGCCGAACCAAATACCTCTTCATCAGCCTGTCCTCTTGAAGCTGAATGGCCTCCAAGCCCGAGATTCATTTAAGCCTCTGCCTTAGCCACATTGGCAACCGTTATCTCTCGCATAACTTCTTCCTNGGGTCTAAGTTGCAATTCATAAATTTCCCGATACTTACCTTTCAAAGCAAGTAGCTCGGCATGAGTCCCTCTCTCGACTATTTTCCCTTTGTCCAAAACAACGATGGTGTCGGCGCTATGAACCGTACTAAGTCTGTTGGCGATTACAAAAGTCGTCCTTCCTTTCATAACAGAAGCCATAGCCTGTTTTATCTGATCCTCCGTTTGAGCATCGACACTAGATGTGGAGTCATCCAATATCAGCACCGGTGGGTCTAATAGAAGCGCTCTTGCAATTGACATACGCTGCCTTTGACCACCAGACAAAGTAGATCCTCTTTCTCCAACGTGGGTGTCATATCCATCATCTAATGATTCGATAAACTCGTCCATTTGAGCGATATTCGCAGCTCTCTCAATTTCCTGAAGAGAGGCTTCTTCCCTGCCATAGGAAATGTTATCTCTCAGGCTGGTAGTGAATAAAAAAACGTCCTGCTGGACCATGCCAATGTTCTGACGTAAGGACTTAAGAGTAAAATCTCGAATGTCTTCACCATCTATGGTAATACTTCCTTTGGTAACGTCATAAAAACGAGGCAGCAAATTAACTAGAGAAGATTTGCCACTTCCAGGGCCTCCCAGCAAAGCTATGATCTCCCCAGGTTTTGCTTCGATACTTACGTTATCTAGGACCTGGCTACCCCCNTNATAAGAAAAGCTCACATCCTTAAAAATAACGTGNCCTTTCCTTNTNGACATTACCTCGGGNTTCTNNNTTTTCGACCACNGGTGATTCAGNGTCCAGAATCTCAAACATACGCTCCCCCGCAGATGCAGCACGTGCGTAGGCATTAACNACCCATCCNCACATTCTTACTGGAAGAGCNAAAATNTGTAAATANAAGACAAATTGNGCNANTTCNCCAGGAGTGAGACCACCATTTATCACCTCCCTACCACCAAAAAAAAGTATTAGCCCCATATTGGCAAGGAAGGTAAAAAGCATAAAAGACATGCTAGATGCCCTGAGCTGCTCAGCTTCTATAAAAATGTCAGCGACGTCTTTGCTCCTGACATCAAACTTTGCCTCTTCATGATCCTCCGAAGCGAAAGCTTTCACAACTTTCATGCCAGAAAAATTTTCCTGGAGGGTAATGCTAAGCTCTGCCATCTTCTCTTGGGCTATCAACCAAAGATTCCTCATCTTGAGCCTGACATGGCTGGTATAGAAAGCCACAACCGGCATGAAACAAGAAGCTATCAACCCAAGTTTCCAATTCATATTCATCAGTATTATGGCTACGAGGATAAACAGGGCAATGAAGTACGGCGCCCTAACAAGACCCATGCTGATAAACATCCTAATGTTCTCAACATCAGTTATGGCCCTAGACATTAGGTTACCGGTGTGATGCTTGTCATGAAATGCAAAACTCTGATGCTGTACCCGGTCGTAAAAATCGTTCCTAAGATCATATGTGACGAATTGGGATAGAGCCTCTGCAAGATAATTCTGCCCATACGAAAGGGCTCCTCTTATGACACTTAGACCCATTATGATGCTAATTGAAACTAAAATCTCTCTGACAGGTATGCCAGAAACAGTACCGACATTGTCAGCTATTAAGTCGATCGCCTCGCCGAAATACCTGGGTAGTACTACGTAGGCCGCGACCGCTCCGGCTGTGCACAGATACGCCATGAGCAACCTAGTCTTATGGCGAAGTGCGTATCCTATTATCCTAACAATGTGGTTCATCTAGTAACGAAAACAACTCCTCAATGGGGCTTCGCACTTAAGGTCTACCTCTACCAAAACTACAGGGCCCTCAACTGAGAGCTAATTCTACTCTAATTACATGGGGGTAACACAAGTAGTTTGATGATTAATTCTTGATCTTTTTTTCATGTATTAATTTACTGCTATTAATACCTGTCCATTACCAAAATGTCTAGAGCAATAGGTCATAATAAGATTAATTGGAGTGCGACAGATATCTTTTGAGTTGCGGATTCGAAGTGGGTTCCCTAGGGATCCTCAATTAGATAAGGATCTAGATAAGGATCAAATCCTTATAAAGCCGAGTCTTTGTGTATTTGTAAAGGAATAGGGAGCATTGCCAACGTGGTATATAAGACAGACATATGAAAAAATTTGCCGTCAGAAAAATGGTTTTAGACGATTTGGAGCAAGTGCTTGCGATTGAAAAAGATGCCTTCCCAGATCTCTTCCCGCCGACCTCTTTTAGGTCGGAGTTAAAAAGGTTTCGTTCAGAATATTTTGTTGCATATGCCATTAAAGACATTGAGAAGCTAGAAGATTTAGAGACAAACTTTAGTGCCAATGTCGAAAAGCACCTGCAATACAGATCAGGCTATACCGGTTGGCAAAGAGGGTGCAAATTTCTCGTCGGGTTCGTCGGATACTGGAAAATGGTTGACGAAGTCCACATAATCTCAATAGCTGTTAGGCGTAACGTTAGACGCCAAGGAATTGGAGAACTTTTGCTCCGAAAAGTTTTACACGAGTCTAGAAATTATAAATTTGATGAAGTAACGCTTGAAGTTAGGAAATCTAATACGGCAGCGAAAAAACTTTACAACAAATACGGCTTCCAATTAGTAGGGGTCAGAAAAAGATACTACACGGATAATTTCGAAGACGCCTTGGTTATGACGTTGAGCTCAGTTAAGGATTATAAAGTCCCGATCTGACTCAGTAAATTGTTTCCTCACTTTCTTCGTATACTTTCCACTGTTTAGGTTGTTGGTAAATGCCATATTTACCCGAAACACTCATCAAAAAGATATTCATGTGTTACCTAAAGTTTTGCTCGCCCTTCACGCCCATGCTACACTTTTCGAACGCTTTCCAGGTGGAAAGTCTGCTTTGGTGTGTCTTTCGAAACAGAAGAATTTACCATGCACAAGAAAAATAACAGGATGGCATAAAGTTTATGGTGCAAGAGGCGGTACAGTCGGAAAATACGGAAACCCAGGAAGATGCTCACAAAATCACCATGAAGTCTCTGTTGGAGGCGGGTGTTCATTTTGGACACCAAAAGCGCCGCTGGAATCCGAAGATGGATGACTTCATATTCGCTCACAGAAATGGAATACACATCATTGACCTTCAGAAGACTCTGTACAAAATTCAAGAGGCTGCTGAATTCCTCACAGATGTAGCCGCCACGGGTAGAAGAATTCTATATGTTGGAACCAAAAAACAGGCTAAAGACACCATAATCAAAGAAGCTGAAAGAAGTAATGCCCTGTACATAGCAAATCGCTGGTTGGGAGGAACGCTTACGAACTTTAGGACTATAGAATCCAGGATTCAGCACTTAATAAATCTAGAAACCCGCAGAGAATCAGGGGAGTTTACCCTTCTTACCAAGAAAGAATCTCTAGGATACGATGACCAAATCGACCGACTAAATAAGAACTTGATTGGCATCAAAGAGATGACTGAAATGCCCGGTGCAATGTTTATTATAGACATTGGCAAGGAAGAGATAGCCGTTGCTGAGGCGAGGCGAATTGGAATTCCCATTGTAGCGCTAGTGGACTCAGACTGTAACCCGGAGTTGATAGATTACCCAATTCCTGGCAACGATGATGCTATAAGGTCCATAAGACTCATTACTGGTCGGATGTCGGATGCGGTAATCGAAGGCCAAAATCGTCGCATTGCTCAAAGAACCGACGCCGGCGAGGGAATGGAGGATTCCGAAGACTCCGTGCCACGCATGATTACTTATTCAACAGTGACAGCTGAGGACGTTGAGGAAAAAAGTAATCAGACTGAAAACGAAAATCAGGCTACTGACAATGAACCCGATTCAGAAGAAAACAGCGAGAAATCCTCAGTTGTTGCTGAAGTCGCGGAAGAAGATGTTGCTACAGAAGAGGTCGTTGCTGCAGAGGAGGTCGTTGCTGCAGAAGAGGTCGTTGCTGCAGAAGAGGTCGTTGCTGCAGAAGAGGACGTTGTTGCAGAAGAGGACATTGCTGTTGCTAACGAAGATGAAGACTAGTTTTGGCACGGGACAAAATGGATCAATATAATCCCAAAGGAAGGAATTAATTGCCATCCACGACTGAATTAATAAAAGAACTTAGAGGGAGAACCAGTGCTGGAGTCATGGATTGCAAAAGAGCACTTGATGAAAGTAACGGCAACGTGGATAAAGCTGAAGAAATCCTCAAAGAGCAAGGGATAGCCTCAGCCGCAAAGAGAGCTGGACGAGACACGGACCAAGGCTTGATAGAAACCTATATCCATAGTGGTGGAAGAATAGGTGCTATGGTTGAGGTTAACTGTGAAACAGACTTTGTTGCCAGAACCCAGGAATTTTCAGATCTGGCGCATGATATTGCAATGCAAGTTGCGGCGATGAATCCTCTAACAGTTGAAGAAGGAAAATCGAAAAGCCCTACCGATATAGAAGATGAAAATTCTTCTCTACTCCAACAGCCATTTATAAAAGACCCATCAAAAAATATCCAGGATCTCATAAATGAGATTGTCGGAAAGTTGGGAGAAAATATCAGAGTCAGACGATTCCAACGTTTCTCCTTGGGCGAGTAGCCTAGTGACATGACTAAAGTTAAGTTTAATAGGGTCCTACTTAAGTTGAGTGGAGAATCCCTTAAGGGCACAAGGCAACATGGCATAGACCCTGACGCTCTTGATTATATGGCTGGAGAGATTAAGTCAATAACTGAAATGGGTGTGGAGCTTGGAATCGTAGTCGGGGGTGGAAACATTTGGCGTGGTTCAGAAGCAGAAATAGAAGGTATGGACAGAGCCACTGCTGACTATGCAGGAATGCTAGCAACGGTTATAAGCGCCCTCGCACTTCAAGAGGCTATGGAAAGACGACACAACCTAGACACTCGGACATTGAGCGCGATAAACATCCAACAAGTTGCCGAGCCTTACATAAGACGTAGGGCAATTAGACACTTGGAAAAGAGACGGGTGGTTTTATTCGCAGCCGGAACAGGAAACCCATTTGTAACAACTGATACAGGCTCAGCATTAAGGGCTCTAGAAATTGAGGCGGACTTGCTATTGATGGCAAAGCACGACGTCGATGGGGTTTACGACAAAGATCCAAAAACAAGCCCGGATGCAATCAGATTTGAACACATCAATTACTTGAATGCTATAGAGCAAAGGTTACGGGTAATGGACGCAACGGCACTTTCTCTCTGCATGGAACATGATGTACCCATAGTTGTGTTTGATCTCTTCAAGTCGGGAAACCTTGCCAATATCATTAAGGGTCAGCGAATAGGAACACTTGTTTGCGATGATAGTAGGATTGAAAAAAATTTCTCTACAGACCCAATATAGGTCAGGAGGATAGACTCATGCCAACAGTCGAAGAGGTGCTTCTAAGCACTAGCGATCGCATGCAGAAAAGCCTTGACTCCTTGGAGAGGGATTTAGGTTCGGTTAGAACGGGGCGTGCTTCTGCCACACTCGTTGAGAATCTGATGGTTGACTACTACGGTACCAACACACCACTTAACCAGTTGTCGTCAATAACTATTCCTGAGGCTAGAACAATCATGATTCAGCCTTGGGACAAAGAAGCTCTCGTGGAAATAGAGAAAAGTATTCACAGCTCAGATACCGGGCTAACACCAAACAACGATGGAGCAATGATCCGGCTTAACATACCTGAATTGACTGAAGAACGTAGAAGAGAAATGGTGAAAATGGTGGGCTCAATAGTTGAGCAAGCTCATGTTGCAGCCCGCAACATTAGAAGAGACAGTCTGGAAACGTTCAGAAGTATGGAAAAGGAAAAAGAAATCTCCCAAGACGACAGTAGGAGAGCCCAAGAAGATCTTCAAAAAGTGACAGACACATTTACTTCCAAGATGGATGTGATGAGGTCGGAAAAAGAGAAAGAGGTAATGGAAGTTTAAAACCTCTTGTAACTGTTATCGGCAGGACCATTTTCGATGATATCTAACCATGATGCCAACGCTTCAATACACCAACCTGACTCATACTTGAACCACATCCCTGCTCATGTAGCACTAATAATGGATGGCAACGGTAGATGGGCCATAAAAAAAGGCCTTGATAGAAGCCAAGGGCATGCTCATGGTGCAAGCAAACTTCGAGAAATAGTTACAAAATTTGGCGAATATGGAGTTAAGTATGTCACTTTGTACGCATTTTCAACTGAAAACTGGGCACGGCCTCAGAATGAAGTTGAAAATATACTTGAAATACTTTTGACTTCTATTAACTCTGAGCTAGAGACCCTTCACCAACAAGGAGTCAAGATCATACATTTGGGTGACAAGACAACGCTACCCGAAGAAATTTCACACGCAATAGCGAAATCGGAACAACTTACGGAGAACAATTCAAAAATAACCCTTTCTGTAGCATTCAGCTATGGTGGCAGATCTGAAATTATTCAGGCAATCAAAAATATGGTTTCAGAAGGAATAGAAGCCGAAAATGTTGATGAGAAAACGTTTGAAAGATACCTTACCACCTATGGAATACCTGACCCAGACATCATAGTTAGGACAGCGGGAGAAATGAGATTAAGTAATTTTCTCATATGGCAGTCAGCGTACTCTGAATATTATTTTACTGACGTTTTGTGGCCGGACTTTGGGGATGAAGATGTGGAACTGGTTATTAAGACATTTTCAAGCAGAAACCGCCGATATGGAAAATCATAAATTCCCAAACAAGTCACATAGGAATCAACTCGATTAACTATGAAAATCAGGCTTCTCAGCGCAGCAATTGCTATCCCAATCGTCCTAGCTTTCACCATACTGGGAAATCTGTGGTTTTTAGCATTAATGATTTTTGGGGCTTCTATATCATCATTTGAAGCATCGAGATTACTAAAAGTAAGAGGAATTAACACTAATCCGACAGTCTCGGCTTCACTTGCAGGGGCCTTCGTAGCATCGGTTTATTGGATTGGAGAAATCAATATCTCCATTCCCATCTTCTTTATAGTCTGCTCTATTGCGTCTCTTATATTTCTAGTTGTATATAGGTCTTTGAACCCTTCACCTTTATTCCGATTATTAGGTACTCTTGCCTCAGCGTTATACGTGGGTGGAGCCCTGTTCCATGCTCCTCTCATAAGAGAGGGTAACTATGGGTTAGAGTGGTTAATATTTCTTATGGTAACCATAATATTGACCGATAGTGGGGCCTATGGAGTGGGAAAATCTTTTGGGAAAAATCCATTTTTCCCCTCGATAAGCCCGTCAAAAACTCTTGAGGGCTCAATAGGGGGTCTTATTCTTGGTACAGTTGGGGCAATAATGGTTTCCTATTATCTCAGTATTCCAGGTGTGGGTTTAACCGTCGCCATAATCACAGGAGTTGTTCTTTCAATTCTTGGCCAGATAGGCGACCTAGCAGAATCAGCAATCAAAAGGGTTTCAGGAGTGAAAGACTCGGGAGAGTTCATGCCAGGTCATGGAGGAGCTTTGGACAGGATAGATTCCATTGTTTTAACTGTACCGGTCTTGTATTATTTCTCCTACTTCTTTCCAAAGTTGGTAGGCACTTGAAGGGACTTTCTATACTAGGTTCCACAGGCTCAGTGGGAGTTCAAACACTGGACATAATTCGAACTTATCCAGGTAAGTTTGATGTCATCGGAATCGCTGCTAACTCAAATTACGAGACGCTGGCTCAACAGGTACATGAATTTTCTCCATCACTCGTAAGTTGCAACTATTTTCCCAAAATATTTGAAGAATCGCTTCCTAAAACAACAAAGCTGTGTCCCATGAATGAAATCGCCAAGGCAAAGGACATGGACATGCTTGTTACTGCCACAACCGGATATGCTTCTCTCATTCCAACCTTTCAGGCGATTGAGCACGGCAAGAGCATTGCAATTGCAAACAAGGAATCGGTCATAATGGCGGGTCAATATCTTATTGACTACGCCAGGGAGCACAAAGCTTCCTTATTCCCCATAGACAGTGAGCCGAGTGCTATTTGGCAATGCCTCCGAGGTGAGGAGTCATCTATACACAGGCTTATAATAACTGCATCTGGCGGACCATTCCGAGATACCCCTTTGAAACAGATGGAAAGAGTATCTCCTTCAGACGCATTAAGACATCCTACCTGGACTATGGGGGCAAAAATTTCAGTTGACTCAGCAACCATGATGAACAAAGCATTTGAGGTGATTGAAGCCAAATGGTTGTTCGGAGTGGAATGGGACCAGATAGATGTCACTATACACCCCGAAAGTATAGTTCACTCAATTGTGGAGTTTCAGGATGGCTCTTCTAAATCTCAAATGAGTCATCCAGATATGCGATTACCGATCCAACACGCCCTTTTTTACCCCAAACGGCCGTTAAATCCAAACGTGACTAGATATGTTCCCTCGGTAGCTGGAAATTTAACTTTCCAAGACCTTGAACCGGAAAGATATCCTTGTTTCAATATGGCTTTGAATTTCGCGAAAAGAGGGGGAACTTGGCCGTCAGCTTTATGTGGAGCAGACGAGGGCGCTGTACAAGCCTTTCTGAGTGGGAAAATTTCCTTCCCAGAAATCCCTCAGGTTATTGAATCAGCATTGAAGTTCTACCAATCTAAAAATGAACCTTCACTAGAACAACTAACTGAGGCATTTGATTGGGGAGTAAAGAAAGTTAGGGATCTATCTGGGGTGGAGGCCTAAAATGTCCTGGCTTCCAGGTTGGATTCTAGTAATTCCCATCCTTACTTTTCTTGTTTTTGTACATGAATTAGGGCATTTCGCTGTGGCCAAAAAATTAGGCATTAAAGTTACTGAGTTTGGATTTGGTTTCCCGCCGAGGATTTGGGGAATAAAAAGAGGAGAAACTCTTTATTCAGTCAATATTATCCCACTAGGTGGGTTTGTAAAAATGGTTGGTGAGGAGGATCCTTCGGAACAGAGGAGCTTTGCTCGCCAATCCGTAACTCACAGAACAGCTGTATTGCTAGCGGGCCCTTTTATGAATTTAATTGTACCCATATTCATATTTACTGCCCTCTTAGCGCTTCCCCATGACAAACACATTGGAATTGTCACGGTTGGCTCCGTTGCCCCGGGTTCACCTGCTGTAGAAGCTGGCATTCGGCCAGGTGACGAAATATTGGGAGTGAATGGAATAACGGTTGAAAACCACGTCGACCTAGTAAAACGGATTCAGAATTCAAAGGGTCAGCAAACGGAACTGACACTAAGGCGCAATGTGTCATATCCGTTATCGGGCTTCACGAGTTCTCCCGAATTCAGTCACACTGAGACAGTTCTTCTAACTCCTAGAAAATCACCTCCAAATTTAGTTGTCGTGGAATACGTCTCTGATCCTAATTCCGAGGTAAGCTTAACTGGCGCAAAATCTTATGATGAATCCCTTGAGGTTGGAGATACATTGACCCAGGGAGCCGTGGGAGTTCTCATAGGTACTTCCGGAACAAAGGTCATAAGGGATAAAATCCCACTTTGGAAAGCTGTACCACAATCACTGACACGTATAGTTGACACAATAAAATTTACTTTTGTAGGCCTCTCTGGATGGATCAGTGGTGGTGATGATCCAGGGATAGCTGGACCAATAGGGATAGCGCAAGTTACGGGAGAAGTAGCGAATATTGGGATAACGCCAGTTTTGGAACTGACTGCTTTAATTAGTATCAGCCTCGCGTTGGTGAATATATTACCCATCCCAGCGCTAGACGGAGGTAGGCTCTTATTTATATTGATTGAAGGTGCCAGAGGAGGTAAAAGAATATCTCCCCGTACTGAAGGCATAATTCACATGGCCGGGTTTGCAGCATTAATCGGTTTGATAGTTGTAATGAGCTATTTTGACATATTGAGAATAGTAAGTGGTGGGACGTTTATACAGTAAAAAGAGCCAAGCTATGTCTAATTCTATTTACAAAAGAAGAGTAACAAAATCCATTGATGTTGGAGGAGTGAAAGTCGGAGGGGACTCCCCTATCACTGTACAGTCAATGACAAAGACTGACACCCGCGATGTTTCAGCAACCTCCAGACAGATATCTAGTCTCGAGGAAGCGGGATGCGAAATTGTGAGGTGCGCTGTTCCAGATATGGAGGCAGCAAAGGCTCTGAGGCAAATAAAGAAACAGGCCAATATTCCCGTTGTAGCCGACATCCATTTTCACTATCAGCTTGCGCTTGAGTCATTAGAAAGTGGAGTCGATTGCCTAAGGCTAAATCCAGGAAACATTCGAGACAGAGAAAAAGTGGAACTCGTTGTTAATAAAGCAAAGGAAAGAGAAGTCCCTATAAGAATTGGAGTGAATTTTGGAAGCCTTCCCCCAGTGGGTGGAATTGGAAAGACAAGGGGGCAATCACGACATAACGATGGGGTGGATAATCTCATCAAAGGAGGTAGCCAAAGAGAAGTATACTCCGCCGTTGACCATATGGTGGCCACAGGCCTGTGGGAAATAGGAATACTGGAAAATCTCGACTACGACCTTATCAAAATATCACTAAAAGCTTTCGACATAGACACAACAGTAGAGGCTTATAGGCGTATGGCAAAATTGGTCCCCTACCCTTTACATCTTGGTATTACCGAAGCTGGTACTGCAAAATCAGGAAGCATACGCAGCTCAATTGGACTAGGGATACTACTCTATGAGGGTATTGGGGATACGATTAGAGTGAGCCTAAGTGATGACCCAGAAGAGGAGGTTTCAACTGGCTTTGAAATCCTGAAGGCGTTGGAACTTAGAAAGGAAGGAGCGGTATTAGTTGCCTGCCCAAGTTGCGGCAGAGCAGATATAGACGTAAGAAAATTGGCCAATGATGTTGATAGCCTTTTGAAAAATTACAAAACCCCAATCAAAGTGGCCGTAATGGGTTGTGAAGTAAACGGACCAGGGGAAGCGAAAGATGCTGATGTAGGAATAGCAGCAGGCGTAGGGAGAGCAATTATATTTCGGAAAGGTAGGAAGTCTCGCATTGTCCATGAATCGGAAATGTTAGAAGCTTTGATGGATGAGATTAAACAAGCAGAGGCTGACTCTAATAATCGGAATTAATATGGATATAAACAAAATATGAAAATGTCGAATTTGTTCGGCAGAACCCTGCGCGACAGTCCGGCCGAAGCGGATCTTACGAGTCATAAGCTCTTGCTACAAGCTGGCATGATCCATCAGGTTGCCACAGGTGTTTACAGTTATCTTCCCTTAGCATGGAGATCCATAAAAAAGATTGAAAATATCGTCCGAGAGGAAATGGATAATGCTGGGGCTCAGGAACTTAAACTGGGAATACTTCAACCACGCGAATTATGGCAGAAATCAGGACGGGATGAAGTTTACGGTCCAGATATGATACGTCTCAAAGACCGTAGAGAAAGAGAGCTTGTTCTTCCACCGACTAATGAAGAGCTTATTACGGATACAGTGAAAAGCGTGGTTCAGAGTCACAGGGATCTCCCGTTTACGCTCTACCAAATCCAAACCAAGTTTAGAGATGAGCCACGACCAAGGGGAGGCCTCATCAGAGTCCGAGAATTCGACATGATGGACGCNTACAGCTTTGATCTTGATNACTCAGGNCTAGACCTGAGTTACGACAGGATGGTAGAAGCATACAAAAANGCCTTTAAAAGATGCGGCATCGAAACTGTAATCGTCGACGCAGATAGCGGGGCAATAGGTGGGAAGGATTCCAAGGAATTTATCCTCATCACAGAATCAGGAGAGGACACAATAGTACTTTGCGATTCTTGTGACTATGGTGCAAACGACGAAAAAGCCGAATTCGAAAGATTGAGCAATCCAATGGAATCGCCTGCGGCTATGGAAAGGGTTGATACTCCTGGCATAAAAACTATTGATCAGCTTTCTGATTACATGGGAGTNGGCAACCANAAAACCATTAAAGCCGTTTTTTATCTAGCNGATTCTGAGATTATATTCGTTGCAATTAGAGGAGATCTCGAAGTAAATGAAGTGAAACTAAAAAATTGCCTTGGAGTGTCGGAGCTACGCCTCGCGACCCCTGAGGAAGTCTCTGAAGCAGGCCTTGTGTCAGGATCAGCTTCCCCAGTTGGTGTAGAAGGATTTCGTGTCATATCCGACCATTCCTTNAGGTTGGGCTATAACCTCATAGCGGGAGCAAACACGGAAGGTTATCATCTAAAAAATGTAAACTTTCCTAGAGATTTCAAAAGCGACATTGAATCAGACATAGCATTAGCAGAGGAAGGACACCACTGTCCAACGTGCGATGGGTCTTTGAAAACTTTCAGGGGAATCGAAATAGGCCACGTGTTCAAGTTNGGAATTAGCTACTCTGAATCTTTAGATGCTTCCTATTCCGATAGTGACGGGGCAAACAAAAGAATAGTCATGGGCTGCTACGGGATTGGAATCGGACGAATCTTGTCAGGAGCGGTCGAGCAACTATCTGATCAAAAGGGCATAGTTTTTCCCAAAAATATTTCCCCTTATGATGTCCTAGTAGTAGGCTTGAATACTGACAGAGATAACGTTTCCAAGTCAGCTAGCGAACTGTATNAAAACCTTTCAGATAATGGACTTGAAGTCCTGTACGACGATAGGCATGAAAGCGCCGGAGTTAAATTTAATGATGCAGACTTACTAGGTATACCTGTGAGGGTGATCGTCAGCAACAGAAACCTCCAGCAAGGAAGTGTCGAAATAAAGTCAAGAACGAGTGAAAAGGGAAAAATGGTATCGATTGATAGCGCATGCTCCGAAATCAACTCATTGCTTGAATCGATAGGCTGAAGTAATGGTTGATTGGTTAAAAGGCATAAGATGCCCCATAGTACTTGGGTTTGATGTAGATGGAATAACCGGGGCAATTAACCGTAATCCTAAAACTGCACANCTGCCCAGCTTGATGTCTATGAGNGAGTACGGACCATCAATAGCAACTCCTCGCATTTTAGACCTCCTGGAATCTAAGAATTTGAAGGCTTCTTTTTACATCCCTGGATACATAGCCGAAACACATATAGATTTAGTTCAGAAAATTCATTCAAAAGGACATGAAATCGGACACCATGGTTACATGCACGAACCACCAGCAACCTTAAGCAAGCTAGAGGAAGGCAACATTCTTGACCGAGGAACAAAAAGTATAGAAACCATAACTGGTGAAGCACCTAAAGGATATAGGTCTCCTAGCTGGGAGCTAAGTGAGCACTCCTTAGAACTTCTTCACGAAAGAGACTTTGAATACGATTCAAGCCTCATGGGAAACGATGTCCCCTACAACGTGGCAGCAGGATCAGGAGAACTAGTTGAAATACCTGTCCACTGGGAACTAGACGATCATCCATTTTTTAACTACTCACCGGCCTTGGGCAACACAACATTGATGGCAAGTCCTGAACACGTGTTTGAAACGTGGTCATCAGCCTTTGAAGGACTATACGAACTGAAACGAAGTTTCGTTTTAACGATGCATCCATGGATTATAGGGAGGGCAGGTCGTCTAAAGATTCTCGCAAAATTAATAGATTATATAAATGAATTTGAAGGGGTCACCTTCATGACGGCATTGGACCTAGCTAAATTGCATTTAGAAATAGATCATAGTTCAACCATTGAATAAAATTCGAGACAAATGATAATATCAAGTGATGCGCTTTGCGCCTAACTCAGGCATAAACCAAACGCATGAACTGCTAAGCAAAAGGAGATGACATGGCCCTCCCAGAAAGAATGGATTTCGGTATATTCATGGCTCCTTTTCATTGGCTGGGAGATAATCCCACTCTTGCATTGGAACGAGATCTTGAAACTCTTGAATGGCTCGACTATCTCGGATTCGACGAGGCATGGATCGGAGAACATCATAGTGCCGGCTGGGAAACCATATCCTCCCCAGAGGTATTTATCGGTGTTGCTGCAGAACGGACGAAACATATTAAATTGGGTACTGGTGTAGCAAGTCTTCCTTACCATCATCCACTAATGACGGCAAACAGAATGGTCTTACTAGACCACCTAACAAGAGGGAGAGTTATGTTAGGAGTGGGACCTGGAGCATTAGTATCTGATGCTTATATGCTAGGTATTGACCCCCCCACACAAAGACCACGTATGGATGAGGCTATTGGCATAATAAAACGGCTTCTGACAGAAAGTGAGCCTATTACATACGAATCAGACTGGTTCACCCTTAGGGAAGCGATGCTACATCTAAAACCGTACACCAAACCACATTTCCCCATTGCAGTTGCTGCTGCACAATCACCATCAGGGATGGTAGCAGCAGGCAAACACGGGCTAGGAGTACTTTCAGTTAGTGTGGTTAGGGGTGGAAGCATTTCAACCAATCTAGGTGATTTTTGGAAAATAGCGGAGGAGACAGCTCAGGAGTATGGGAATACCATGGACAGAAAGGACTGGCGTGTAGTTCTAAACGTCCATCTGGCAGAAAGCAAGAAAGAAGCAATGGATCAAGTCAGAGAACAATCGGCAGCTTTTCAATACGACTATTTTCACCAGACAATGGGTATGCCATTTGAATACGACGGACCGAGAGACAAAATAGTAGATTACATGGTAGATAACGGAGCATGGTGTGTGGGGACCCCCGACGATTTGATATCCAAGATACATGAATTGAGCGAACAAACTGGTGGCTTCGGGGGCTTCATGGTTCAAGCTACAGAATGGGGTACACGTGAAGAAGTGATGCATAGCTATGAATTACTTGCCAGATACGTAATGCCTCAATTCCAAGGGTCCCTTACCAACCTAGAAATTTCCCAGGAATGGTCAGAACAGCATCGAGATGAATTACAAGCTCTAAAAACCGTATCCATCGATAGTGCGATAGATCAGTACAAAAATAAAAGTTAAAAAATTACCAGGATTCCGTTAGTAAGAAGGGAGCTTATATATGGCTAAAATGACGGGCGGAGAAGCCTTCGCTAAATCACTATACAGAGAAGGAGTCCGAGTTATATTCGGCCTTCCTGGCGTGCAACTTTACGGCCTATTAGATGGGTTGGCTAAAGAGCCAGGCATAAGGTTCATTAATACCCGACATGAACAGGCTACAACTTATATGGCCGATGGATATGCTAGAGCTGGAGGCGACATAGGAACGGCTTTAGTTGTTCCTGGTCCAGGGCTACAGAACGCAAGTGCAGGAATAGGCACTGCCTATTCTGCCTCCTCACCAGTTTTAGTGTTAGCTGGACAAGTAGAGAGAGACCTCATTGGGGTTGAACGTGGGATGCTCCACGAGATAAAAGGTCAAATGGAAACCATCAAACCAGTGACCAAACATCAACGGCTAGTATTAGACGCAAAAGACATCCCCGAGGCTGTTCATGAAGCAATGGAACAGTTGAAAACAGGAAGGCCAAGACCCGTAGAAATAGAAGTTCCCCCTGAGACACTTTATGACATCGCAGATGTTGAATTACTTGAAGAAGGGAAATATGAACGCCCTGGTGGAAGTGTGGAAAGTATAAGAAGAGGTGCAGAACTAATTGCAGCAGCGAAAAACCCACTACTGTGGGCCGGCGGAGGCGTTATCTCTGCAGAGGCTTCGAGTGAACTAACGGCTATAGCCGAGTTTTTACAAGCACCCGTCATTACTACAGGTGAAGGAAGAGGATCGATCTCGGATAGAAGTTATCTATCGATAGGTAGCTTCAGATTTAAGAATGACACTTTTTTCGAAAACCACATAGACGATCACGATCTAGTTGTCGCAATCGGAACCAGGCTAGCTTATCCTGAATTCCTTAAAGGTCAAAAAGTATTACAGATAGATATCGATGAAGAAGAAATTGGAAGGAATTACGATAACACCGAGGGAATACTGGGAGACGCCAAAAAAAGTTTGAGTTCACTTCTTGAGGCTCTGAAGGGCCGTATGGGAGCAAGGGAAAACAGGCAAGAAGAACTCTCAAAAATAAAAGAAGAAAGATTTAATCCTGCCACGGTTATAGAACCTCAAAATTCTTATGTAAATGCAATCAGAAGGGCAATTCCTGATGATGGAATCCTAATCTCAGGTATGACACAAATTGGTTATTACAGTAGGAACAAATACGAGGTTTACGAGCCCCGCACCTATTTAACATCATCATATTACGGAAATTTGGGCTTCGCGTACCCGACAGCGCTAGGTGCAAAAGTGGCAAGACCGGATAAGCCAGTGATAGCTGTATCTGGAGATGGTGGATTTATGTTCAACGTACAGGAGCTATCAACAGCTGTTCACCACAACATAAACGCTATTGTTGTGGTGTTCAATGACAATGCCTTCGGGAATGTTATGAGGGACCAGGTAAACATGTTTGACGGACGGGAATACGGAGCTATTGTCCACAATCCTGATTTCATGAAGCTGGCGGATGCATTCGGAGCAAGAGGGGTTAGAATAGAGGATGGAGATCCGGATACCCTTGAAAAGGAATTATCCAACTCGATAAATATAGAAGCTCCAACTCTTATAGAAGTACCCGTTGGAGAAATGCCAAACCCATTTAGGGACTACTAAAAAAGTAGTTAGAAATAAGTCACCCCGCTAGACTACGCTAGCGGGGTGACTTATTTCTAACCCAAAAGCGTAAATGGAATGGAAAGCTCCCCGCAGATGTCTTTGAACCAGTCTATAACCTCTTTATGAAGAGGTATTCCGTTTTCCGACCTATCCTCATGGGACTCTTTTTCAGGCAGCCCAGGATACATAACTCTGTCATGTCCAGGGGCCGGTTTCGAAGAAGTAAGCATTCCAATCCATTCATCCATCGTTTCTTTAAATTCCATGGTATCCATGAATGCTTCAATACTGTATGCAGCCACATAATGTCCGAAATTCGGTCTACCAGGATTAATCCCATAGCCCCCTCCTGACATAATACCTCCAAGGATATCAACGATACACATCATTCCATAGCCTTTGTGAGAGCCTAGCTCTCTAGTACCACCCACTGGTAATAAATATGAAGAAGCCGAACCTTCATAGCCAGGAACAGGAGGATCAACCTCCTCCATGATTGGAGAACCTTCATTATCAGCGACCCATCCACCGAGCAATTTCGTCTCATTCCTTCTTGCCAAACCCAACTTATTGCCTGCAACTGCGCTCATTGCCGCATCAAAAACAAATGGAGCTTCCTTGTTAGCTGGCGCCGCCATAGCAATTGGGTTGGTACCCAATACGGGCTCCGATCCAAATGTGGGTAAAACACTTGGGGGGCAGGACGTCATGCACATTCCGATCATGTCATGCTCAACAGCCTTAAGAGCATGATATGAGGCCATACCCAAGTGACGAGAATTATGAATGGTAACAACCCCCATACCCACATTTTTTGCTTTCTCAATTGCGATATCCATAGCTTTAGGGGTAACTATTATTCCGAGTCCCCTGTCCCCATCTATATTGGCAGTTGATGGAGTTTCCCGAGTTATAGTCCAGTTAGGATGTGGATTTAATTCACCATTCCCATAACCCGTCACATAGCTACGAAGCATATTCGACACTCCGTGCGTATCAACACCTCTCATATCTGCTTTCACCAACACATCCGCACCAAGTGAGCAATCTTCAGATTCTAGGCCCATCTTGCCGAAAACCGCCTCAACCACTTCACGAAGGTTTTCTTCTTTTACCCTTACTTCATCTTCAATTTTTACTTTAAATTGTTCAAGCAATTGAGACCTCCCTAGTCTAAATTTATCAATNAGTCGAGTAAGTCTGGAGATTTTACTCTAAGATCTCCAGACTTACAGAATATGTNCTGCAAAGCAAGTAAGCATTATCTAAGTTATTAAGTTAGGGTATACTTACTAACCATATTTTATTTGTTTGTCTGATCCATATTAGAGCTTCAACAAGACGAACTGAATTCAGGCGCNCCATCGCTTATTCTACGGACCATTTTATTGAACAAGATAGTGGTAAAAAGCCCTAATAAAATATATCGGAGTATTTTCAGAATTCCGATAGGCTTAGTGATACCCTCTTTGCTGGTAACAATTGCGTGCATACTACCTCTCGTATATCTAATTTTTAAAGCCCTCAGTGCAGGAGCTGATTCCTGGTTATGGCTTTTTAGACTAAACACTCTAATGATTTTCTGGAGGTCTATAATTCTTGCATTCTCCGTTACATCAACCTGCGTTGTGATAGCGGTCCCGATAGCTCTACTGATAACAAAGTTTGACTTGAGATATAAACGAATCTGGGAAGTGGTCACTCTTTTACCTTTGGTAATTCCAAGTTATGTTGGAGCATACCTTTTGATGTCAGCAATGGGACCAAAAGGCTTATTCCAACAAACACTTCATCCAATCTTTGGCGTCGAGAGAATGCCTAGCTTGTATGGTTTTGCCGGAGCACTAATAACACTGTCTTTACTCAACTTCCCCTATGTACTGCTTACAATCAGGGGAACAATAAGTCAGCTTGACCCGGCCCAGGAAGAATCTTCAAGCCTTTTAGGTTTAAACCGCCTTCAAACACTAATAAAGGTTACGCTCCCACAACTCAGACCGGCTATTTTGTCTGGAGGATTATTGGTTTCACTTTATACTCTTAGCGATTTTGGCGCAGTATCACTGATGAGATACAAAACCTTTACNTGGTCAATATACAACCAATACGGGGCTTCCTTTGATATGAATGCAGCNGCATTGCTTTCCGTCTCGTTGTGTGTTCTGGCAACACTAGTCGTTTATTTTGAATCCTTCATCAGAGGGAACAAAAAATATTTCAACACATCTATGGGAACGTTGAGAGCTCCAAGGGTGATGAAGCTTGGTCTATGGCAAATTCCCTCGCAAATATTCTGCTTATTACTAACAGTTTTTTCACTAGGAATACCAACCTCCATATTGTNTTATTGGCTTTTCAGAGGATTGACCTCTGGAGAATCAATTATTAACGTATTTGAATCGGCTGGAAACTCCCTAATTCTAGCTTCACTGACCTCTATTTGTGTAATTGCCGTCGTATTGCCTGTGTCATATCTTGTCGTAAGGTACGGAGGAATATTAGCAACCATTGTAGAAAAATCATGCTTTGTAGGGTTTGCCCTTCCTAGCATAGCAGTATCGCTTTCATTGGTTTTCTTAGGGTCGCGAATAGGATATCCAATTTACCAATCTATGGGATTATTGGTCTTCGCCTGTGCCCTACTTTATCTTCCAACCGGCCTTGGTTCAGTAAGATCATCAATGCTACACATAAGTCCCAAGTTAGAGGAATCGTCTAAAACTTTAGGAAAATCATCGCTTTCTACATATACAAAAATCACCCTCCCTTTGCTGAGACCCAGCATCTTAATGGGAATAGCAATAGTTTTTTTGGTGACCATGAAGGAATTGCCGGCTGTTCTCATGCTCTCTCCTCTTGATTTTCATACACTCACTACCGACATCTGGACCTACTCGTCAGAAGCGTTTTTCGCCAAAGCTGCTGTTCCGTCACTCACTCTGCTTTTGGTTTCTTCTATTCCTTTGACTTTAGCTATGTTGAAAAGCGGGCTTAGAGGTTAATCAGCAACACAATGGTAAAAAGACTGCTGCATTGCAATAATATTTCAAAAAAATATGGATCAATTACAGCAATATCCAAACTGAGCTTAAGCATCAACAATGGCGAGATTCTTTCTATACTCGGTCCAAGCGGATGCGGCAAGACGACCTTGTTGAGACTCATAGCTGGGCTAGATTCTCCGGATGAAGGTGACATAACTCTTAATGACCGCATACTCGTTAACGGAGCAACCTGGGTTCCTCCCCATCAACGGGAAGTGGGTATGGTCTTTCAGGAATTTGCCCTATTCCCCCACATGACNGTCCAAGAAAACATAGAGTTTGGACTCTCAAAACTAAATGCAGAGCACAAGGCGTTCCGTGTCAAAACCGTTTTGGATTTAACACGTATTAATGATTTAAAACAAAGGTTTCCAAGTGAACTGTCAGGTGGACAACAGCAAAGAGTCGCTTTGGCTAGGACGTTATCAACTCAGCCAGAGTTGTTATTAATGGATGAGCCTTTCTCAAATCTTGATGCTGGTTTAAGAAGTCTGGTACGTGAGGAAGTTAAAACCATTTTACGAGACAGTGATACGGCAACAATATTTGTCACACACGATCGTGAGGAGGCTTTTTCAATATCTGACAAAGTTGCGATAATGTTGGATGGGACAATCCATCAAGTCGACCCACCAGACAAGATATATTTTTGGCCAAACACCAAAGACGTNGCGACGCTGAGTGGCGGTTGCGATTTCATAAGTGGGAAAATAGAGAATGACTTTGCACTAACCTCTATAGGGAAAATTCCTATAAGAGTGATAGGAGAATTCAGAAATGGGACTGAAGTAGAGATTGCGATCAGACCCAACGATCTAGCAATGACTCCTAATCCAAGCGGAAACAGCAGGGTTATTAGGAAAGAATTCAGAGGAGATGACACCTTATTTTGGGTTGAAAGTCCGTCAGGTGAAATTATTTGTTGCAAGCACAAGATACATACCACCTTGTTTGCAGGGCTTCGAATAGACCTTTCCCCAGAGAAATTTGTTAANTTCAACGTATTTCCCAAATAGGATCACGAGCATGAAGCATCTAAAAGATACAATTTCACTATCAAGGGACTATTTCGAAAATGAGCTTTTTCGAGCNTGTAACGTTCTTCGAAAAAGAACTNTACATGAGAATCAACTANAGGGNAAAACCCTATTCTCGTTATTTTACGAACCAAGTTTTCTTACAAGAATTTCTTTTGAAAGAGCGATTACATTACTTGGTGGTCATCCACTGCATACTGAAGATGCTTCCCAGTTTTTCCCCGTAACAACCACTAATTACATTGANGACACGGCATCAATTCTAAAAAGCTTACATATAGACTCGGTTGTTCTGCGAACGAGTGAGCCTAACGTAATAGACAGNGCCTGTGCCGCCTCNCGTATCCCAGTTATCAATGGGGGAAGTTCAAACGACCACCCCACGCAAGCAATAGCCGACTTATACACAATAAATCGTGANCTAGGGGCGATAGATGGGATTACCGTAACCATAATTGGGCGCCTTGAACATCGAAATGTCAGCGCCTTACTGCTAGCTTTATCCTTGTTCAAAGATATTCACGTAAGACTTTTGCCGATAAGTGGGCAAGTTTCACCAGACGTAGATCAAGTTTGCAGAGACAGAGGCCTTGAATTGACCGTAATTTCNGAACTGGATGAAATTACGGGGTCTAACGTAGTGTATTTGAACGGGCCCCGAACCATAGCTCATTATCAAATGCTCCAATCAAGAGCACCAGTGCTGACAAAGATCGACTCTACTTTTATGTCAAACTTGCACNAAGACTCAATCGTGTTGGATCCGATGCAAAGAAGTGGCGATTTCTCAATAGAAATTGAAGATTCTCGACTGGCTTTTTATCGGCAATCTGAAAATGCNCTGTACGTTAGAATGGCAGTACTATGTGAACTTCTCCTGTGACCGATTTGGATATCTTCAGTCTTACGGAGTCGCCGCGTGAAATATGACAATGAGAAATCTACGGGCTCAATAGCTGATCCGCCATGGCTAAGCCGGCTTAAAGAAGTCGTCACAGACAGTCATGTGATAGCCGCAATGGAATCTATTCCCAGAACCAAATTCATCCCAGAGAAGTTTGGTCATCTGGTAGAAGAGGACAGAGCCGTTCCAATTGGATACAAACAAACAATCTCACAACCGTCTCTCGTGGGTAGAATGCTGGAGGAAGTTTCGATAAGGAAAAGAGACAGGGTTATGGAAATAGGGTCTGGCAGTGGATACGTTTGCGCCTTATTGTCCAGTCTCTGTAAAGAAGTGATGGGGTTCGAAAGAATCTTGGAGTTAGTGAATCGCTCGAAAAAAGTTCTAGGCGAGCTAGAGATAAAAAATGTTCAAATAAAACATTCNACCGAGGAAAGCTTACCCAAATGTGAGAAATTTGATGTGATCATTGTATCTGCAGCTGCAAGGCGCGTACCCATACCATTGATAAATCGACTGACACTTGGTGGAAGACTAATTTGCCCAGTTGGTGATCTGCAAGAACAAACATTGATAAAAATATCGAAACACGGAAAAGGAGAATCAGTAAACAGCCTTGAGTCCTGTCGCTTCGTTCCATTGATCGGAAAATACGGCTGGGCAATCCATGAAATTGANATCAAAGATTAAACTTCTATCACTTATAATCCTATTGATCTCAGATCATATAGGACGNATCAAAGTTAAATATTCTAATTACTGCGTAAANATACAAACAGCCCAGTTAAAAGCTCAGGTTAGTTAAATGACGACACAATACGAGACGGTAATAGGCTTAGANGTNCATTCNCAATTATTGACAAAAAGCAAGATGTTTTGTTCTTGCGAGTCGGACTACCAGAACGCCAAACCAAATACTAGGGTGTGTCCTATATGCATGGGAATGCCCGGAGTTTTACCAGTAGTGAACAAAAGAGCGGTAGAACTAGTAATACTCACAGGGCTCGCACTCGGCTGTGGCATATCTAAAACTACAAAGTTCGACAGAAAAAACTATCCTTATCCTGACCTGATGAAGGGGTATCAGATCTCCCAATTTGATCAACCCATTGCAGGAAAAGGTGTGCTCTCTGTTCAAGACGCAGAAGGAAAATCAAAAGAGATAGGCGTCACAAGGGTGCATTTGGAGGAAGATGTCGCAAAATTACTCCATAGACAAGAATCTCATGGAGAAGGATACAGTCTGCTGGACATTAACCGTGCAGGGGTACCATTGATGGAAATCGTGAGTGAACCAGACATGAGAAGTCCGGAGGAAGCTCATAGCTATCTAACATCCCTCCATTCTATAGTCCGGCAAATTGGAGCAAGTACCGCAAATATGGAAGCTGGTAGTTTTCGGTGTGATGCAAACATAAGTATTCGCCCATTTGGCACTTCTGCCTTAGGCAAAAAAGTTGAAATAAAAAATGTGAATAGTTTCCGATCAGTGTTCCGGGCTCTTAAATATGAAGAAGAAAGACAAAGAGAAGCAATCGAAAGTGGAGAACCTATAATTCAGGAAACTAGAGGATGGTCTGATGACAGAGGAACAACCATCAGTCAACGAACAAAAGAATATGCCGCAGATTACAGATATTTTCCTGAACCGGATCTTCCTCCGGTCCAGATTTCTAGAGAATGGGTTGACGAAGTGAAAAGTTGGCTCCCCGAACTTCCTGCCGCAAGAAGGGAGAGATATTTAAAAGAGCTCCAACTTTCTGAGTACGACGCTGGCCACCTTTCTACTAACCTGGAGTTTTCCATCTTATTCGATAAAACTATTACACAGTTCCCAACTGATGAACCAGAAAAACTTGCTGGACGATCAAAGAGTGTCTGTAATTGGATTACTGTAGAGTTTGCGAGACTTATAAATGAAAACCACGAACACCCGGCAAACCTGTCACCTATGTCCCTAGCAGAGCTTGTACTCATGGTGGAGTCAGGGAGACTAAGCAGCAGCATGGCTAAAACTGTCTTTGACAAAGCAGCAGTAGAAGGTGGGACTCCCGCAGAAATTTCAGACGCGTTAGGAATGTCACAAATAAGTGATTCAAGTCTAATCGCAAAAACTGTGGCCACAGTTATCCTGGAAAATCCAGAGGCAGTATCTGATTACCTTGGAGGCAAACATTCGGTGGTTCGATTTATGGTAGGCCAAATAATGAAGAAGACCCAAGGAAAAGCAAATCCTAAAATGGCTACAGAAATGTTAGAAACTGCTCTTAATGACCTGAGGTAGAGGTTGCAGCACAAAAATTCTGGAAAAGAAGAAAATTCTTCAAATTTTCTCTCGGCTATACACTTGCTCAAACCTGGGATAAGAATCAAACGCTGGGTTATATTATGGATTTTGGGAATATCACTATTCTCTGCCGGAATAGGATATTTTACCAACAAAATCAATATCGCCAACTCTTTCAATTTCCTACCCTGGCACACAGAAGGGGCGATCCTTTTATTTCTTGGCTGTGCAGTCATCGGTACATCATTTTTAGGTCTTTATAAAACGATTTCACAATTAATCGTGGGAAATCCCACCCTAGGGGATATCGGGGACACCCTGTACACAAATTTATCGAGAGAAAAAGGGCCTGATGTGGTAGTAATAGGTGGCGGCACAGGAATGTCGGTATTGCTGAAAGGACTAAAACAACACACTGATAATTTAACCGCCATCATAGGGGTTGCAGATGACGGTGGAAGCTCTGGCCGCCTGAGGCGTGAGCTCGGAGTGATTCCTCCAGGCGATTTCAGAAATTGCATAGTTGCAATGTCTGACGAAGAATCTTTACTTCCTGAATTATTCCAATATAGGTTCACTGAAGGTGAAGGCTTAAAAGGTCACAGTTTCGGAAACCTATTTATAGTTGCGATGTCTCACGTCACAGATAGCTTCCAAAGCGCTCTATCCGAATCCAGCCGTGTGCTGGCAGTCCGGGGGAAAATAACTCCTGCCACAACAGCTAACCTTAACCTGTCCGCACGAATGGAAAACGGTAAAATGATAAAAGGAGAGTCAAATATCACTGCAGAAAAAGGAACCGTTGAAAGGCTCTTCATCAATCCCCCATTTGCGAAAGCATATGGCCCTTCAGAGGAGTCAATACTCAAAGCTGATGTAGTAATAATGGGACCTGGCAGCCTTTACACGAGCATACTCCCAAACCTAATGGTTCCAGGGATCAGAGATGCATTGCTCAATACCTCAGCACTCAAGATATATGTTTGTAACGTTGCCACTGAAATAGGGGAAACCCAACATTTCTCTATTGAAGATCACGTGGAAGCTCTAATAAAACATACGGATGAGAACATTCTCGATTATGTGATTGCAAACAATAATATCGTTGATATTGGAGACCGATTTATGGGAAGTTCAGTCCCCATCAGTGATCAAATAATTAGAGGTGTTCTGGTTGAATATGCAGACCTACTCGACGTCAACCATCCGGTACGACATGACTCAAATAAGTTAACTAAATCCATATTGAAGATTAGCAACAAGTGGAAACACTGAACTCTCTCAATTAAAATCTTTTTATTAAATCAAATAACCCGATTGAGTTATAATTAGGGAACGATGGCCACCACAGTCAACATCATAATGCTAGTAATATCGATTTTACTCATCACTGTAATACTGGTACAAGTTAAGGGTTCGGGAACTACCTTATTCGGATCGGCAGAGTCATCTTTTAGAACCAGAAGAGGGATGGAACTCGCTTTATTTAGATTCACTATTGCTTTAGTGGTTGTATTCATAGGTGTGGCGATCGTAAGTGCCTGGCAGCTCCAATAACCACAATATTCTCTGACTAAATACTTCAACCGTCTTTACATTCATAGTATTTTCCAACTGGTACCTTCAGCGGTGTCCTCTATTGCCACACCCAAATGGCTCAGCTGATTTCTTATATGATCGGCGGTTTCGAATTGTTTCTCGTTTCTAAGTCTTGATCTCAACTCAATAAGTAATTCTATAAAAGGTGTTGCCTCAGTGGATTGACCTGATATATCGTCCTGTAAAGTCAACCCTAAAACTCCTGCCATCGATTCAAGTGTTTTTTGTGATTCTTTAACATTTAGGCCATCACTCGACTCTCGATTTATATCGCGAGCAAGATCAAACAACACCGCTAAACCTCGAGGGGTATTAAGGTCATCGTCCATCGCCGCAATAAATCTATCTAGATAAATCTCAGATTTCATGGTGGCACCTTCAGAAGACCGAGCACTTAAAGCTGTTTTTAATCTCTCGAGTGCTCTTCCCTGACTCTTCACATTTTCTTCACTGAAAGTCAATGGACTCCTATAATGTGAACTCAGGAAAAACATCCTTAGAACATCTGAAGAATAGTGTTCCAGCGCAGAGGATATTGTGAATACGTTCCCAATTGACTTGCTCATCTTATCCTGTCCATACTGCAGGGTTCCATTGTGCATCCAAAATCTGGCAAATGGAACTACNTCGGTGAAAGACTCAGATTGAGCGATCTCNTTTTCATGNTGAGGAAATACAAGATCTAATCCCCCACCGTGAATATCTATNCTTTTATCGAGATAACTGATGGACATTGCACTGCATTCAATATGCCAGCCGGGACGCCCTTTACCCCAAGGACTATCCCAAGCGGGTTCGCCAGATTTTTGTGATTTCCAAAGGGAAAAATCACCCGGGTATTCCTTCGCATCATCCAAATCAAGTCTAGCCCCAGCGACCAAATCTTCCAATTTACGGTTACTTAATTTTCCATAATCATCATCATTTTTTACCCGAAAATACACATCTCCATTGACCTCGTAAGCAAATTCCTTACCTATCAAACCCACGATAATTTCA
This sequence comes from Chloroflexota bacterium, assembly GCA_002696685.1. Next base: position 36,058 of record NZSI01000022.1, read on the forward strand.
ATGATGCTATTTATTTCATGTGTTGCTCTCGGGAATTCAGTAGCAGGAAGCACATTTAGCCTATTCAACTCAGATAGATATGACTGTATATTTCTCTCCGCCAGTTCAGACACTTCTATTCCTTCCTCTGCAGCCGCCACAATCATCTTGTCGTCGATATCGGTGAAATTTGTGATATGCCGCACATCGAAACCACGAAATTCAAAATATCTTCTGGCGACATCAAAAACAATCGCACACATGGCATGACCAAGATGTGACGGAGCATAGGGGGTGATGCCGCAAACATACATATTAATTTTCTGGTCTTCTACAGAAAACTCCTCGATCCGACGAGTTAAAGTGTTATAGAGTTTCATCTGACCCATCGTTAAGAGCTTCTCTCAAGGGTACAAATTGCCATACTTGCTATACCTTCCTCTGCACCAATAAACCCAAGTCCGTCAGTAGTAGTAGATTTAACATTAATATTGGAACAACCAAGGCCCAAAACCTTTGAAATGCTAGACTTCATGCCAATCAAGTAAGGTGACAGTCTCGGTTTTTCGGCCAAGATTGTAGCATCTAGAAACACCACATCCCAGCCTTCGGACCTCACTAGGTCTTTCGTTTGTCTTAATAACGAGATACTACTCACACCGCATAGTTCCGGGTCAGTCGACGGAAAATGAGTTCCTATATCTCCGAGAGATGCTGCACCCAAAAGACTGTCAATTACAGCATGAATCAAAACGTCACCATCACTATGGCCTTTAAGCCCGTACTTGTGAGGTATGTGTACACCACCAAGAGTGAGTTTTCTCTCAGGAACTAGTCGATGAGCATCATAACCTATACCACTCCTATTTTCCGACATAACATTTCCTTGCTTCGAGGATACTTTGAGCAATCGCNATATCATCAAACGTCGTGATTTTCAAATTCTGANCATCCCCATCAAATACTTCCACCTCACCACCTATCATCTCTACCATCGACGCATCATCAGTAACATTCTCATTTATTTCTTTATGAGCCTTTTTTATAAGATCCACACTAAAAAACTGAGGGGTCTGAGAAAATTTCAATTCTTCCCGTGGAACCGTTCTCTCCACTCGACCATACTTATTCACACTTTTAACGGTGTCTGTTACGGGTATTACAGGAATCGCCGCGCCAGTTTTTGTTACTTTCTGTAATCCCTCTTTTAAAAGTAATTCTGTAACGCATGGTCGAGCTCCATCGTGTATAACCACGACTGAGGCGTTATGTATTTTTTCGAGACCACGTAANACAGAGTCTTGGCGTCGAATTCCTCCTGTTGTGAGTATCAAGCCTTCAGAGACGCGATCAGACAAAAGATCATGACCCTTGTCTATATTATTTTTGGAGAGCACGAGTATTGTGGTCTGAAATAAACCTGAGTCCATAAAAACAGAAATACTGTGCTCAATCAAAGGCCGTGAACAAAGACCCTGAAATACTTTATCTCCCCCATTCATTCGAGAACCACTACCAGCCGCAACTAAAACAGCCGCTGCAGATGCCCTGTTGGAATTAGATGTAATGTCTGTTGCTGAGTTATTCATTAACACTTAAAGTTCCTTGAAACAAGTACATATGTCAACCTAAAGTTAGAAAAATCACATTTATCTCGAATCGGATTCTCATTTATCTGAGACAGAAGCCCGAGGGGAAATGCAAAAAGAAAGTCAATGGGTCTAATAAAATACTGTGTATTTTTTGCAGTAGTTATAATTTTTATAGTCTCTTCCACATCTCAAGGCAGATCTGGAGTAATGGCCGCTCTTTTTATTTCCCATCTGCTTACCGAATCTCCAACCAGCCCCCTCACAATATTCACTAAAGATATCCGGCATAGGGAAATACAATTCGCAGTTCCTGGCAAATCTGGTAAAGCCAACGCTGACCTATACTTGCCGAGTGGAAACTCTTCCCATCCCGCCATCGTGTTTTTTATGGGCATAATTCCTCCGGATAGAGACGAAGAAAGAATAATTCGGCTGGGTGAAGGCCTTGCTAGGTCNGGAATGGTAGTCATGATCCCATGGCTAGAAACGCAAAAAACCAATCAACTATCTAGCCAAGATATAGAATCATTAGTCGCTTCATTTCAATACCTAGAAACTCATCCCAACGTTAAAAGAGATGCAATTGGAATGGGAGGCATATGCACGGGTGCCTCTCTGAGTGTCATAGCTGCTCAAGATTCGAGGATAAACGACAGAGTGAAATTTGTTAACTCCTTTGCAGGATATTACGACGCATTTGAATTAATTATTTCGTCTTCATCAAACACCCAATTAATAGACCAAAGTATCCTACCGTGGAATTCCGACAACCTCACATCGAGTATGATCTCAAAGCACCTAATAGACGGTTTGGGACCACAGGATAAGGCCAGAATTACAGAATTTGTAAATTCAGAAGCAACGGCCACGCCACCAAATCAATTTTTATCAAAGAATGCTCAAGCTGTCCTCCAATTGGTTTCTGGGAGCAACCGACAAGAGGCGACCAAACACACATCAGATTTAAATCTAAGAACCCAGACCTTTCTCAGTAATATGTCACCAAGCACCAATATTAAAAANCTTAAAGCTCATTTGCTTCTGATGCATGACACTCACGACAGGCTCATACCTTCAGGTGAATCTCGTCGATTCGCGGCTGCAGTAGAGCAGAACGGTGGTAGTGTTTACCACACAGAATTTTCTCTCTTTCAAAAAGCAGTAAAAGTACATACCACCGATGACGGCGATGCAAAAAACCCATTTTTTATCGGTGAGGCATGGAAATTTTTTTTACATATGTACAATGTTATGAAACTTGCACAATAGCACGAAACAAAAAATAACCTGTTGCGATTACTGATTAAAGGGTGTTGCGAAATGTCAATTGGAGTGAATCTTGGGCAATAATTATTGGATGTTTGTTGAAACTGAAGAAAACGCGGCAATTACCCGCAGTCTGGGCTATGAGATTTTCGGCGTAGGCCCCAAATACCGGAAAAGGGCCAATCGAATGCAAAAAAATGACCGCGTTATTTTCTACACAAGCCTAACAAGAAAATGGACTGCTTCTGCCACAATAACCAAAAAGTGTTTTGAAGACACGACTGTGGTTTGGAAACCGGAATCTACACCAAATGAATTTAAATTTCGAGTTGAACTAAAACCAGATTACATTCTTGATGAATCTGAATACCTAGACGGATTAAAGATAGGGCCCGGACTGGAGTATGTCCGCAAATGGCCCACAGAAAATTGGCCCCTGGCATTTTGGGACAGATTACATTTACTTCCTCAAAGGGACTTCAAATTATTAGAGGGTGAAATGATGCGTGTTAAAACAGGTAGCCCCGTTGAAACAATTTCAAATAGAAAATCGGGACGATCTAGGAAACCCTATCCTCGAGGGGCAAATCCAACACCACGGAAATATAACCAGTCAAGATAGGATTAAATCTATTCTTTAGAAAAGATTAACAAAATCGAGTCCCTATTACAGATCAACGAGCGCATCAGACAATTCCGGTGGGAGCGCATCAGAGCCAAAATCAGCACAGAAATCTACTAAGGTTTTCATATCCCGGATATTTGGAATGGTCACACATACGTCCGGGATATCTAGAATATGTCGCATCGCGGCGTGATGGGGAGCAACACCAAAAACTGAACAGATTCGTATAAATTCGGCGCACTGTTCAAGACGTCTACCAGCCCCATTAGGGAGACTGTCCCTATAGTTATCTGAATCCTCAGATAACAGCAGTTCTATATCCTTCGTATCATCAGATTCTAGAAAACCATAGAAATGAGGTCTTCGTGAAATAATTCCTACAGATTCCTGTTCACGGCACTGACTAACCGTATCAAGTAGGTCTTTTTCAAATATATTGCATGGTATATGAAGGAATGGTGATTCACGATCATTGATTAAGATTTCTACTAACTCCTGGGAATCCTCTGAATCGTCAAGCGCAGCCCCCCAGTAAAGTATTTTCCCANCCTCAACTAATCGTTCTAATTGCTCAAATACATAATCTTTTTCTACGTCAGACAAGGCAGGATAATGAAGAGATAGCAAATCTATATAGTCGGTGTTAAGTCTTTTAAGGGATTGTTCACAGGCAAAAGATATGTAGTCAGGGTCAAAGTTCTTTTCTGGTTTGTGAAATCCTATAGATTTCACAAACTCAATATCCGGTGGATAAAAATCAAATCCCAATTTGGTAGATATCACTATCTCCTTTCTCACTGANCCTAGTGACTCAAATAACAGTTCCTCACTGTAACCTTTCGAATACGAATCAGCTGTGTCGAATAAAGTAACACCAAGGTCAAAGGCACTACGTATCAAGTTTACAGAGCCTTCTGCACGATTGCCGGAGGACCATTCGGAAGTGCTCAATGTCCACAAACCGAATCCTACCTCTGATACTTTAAGGTCAGTTCCCGTAAATTCGTTATATAGCAATTTAAAATTTCAAATAGCTAGATTTTAAGCCCCTGCCAAGGCTTCTCTAATCAGTGTGGCTTTCTGGTTGTATTCATCGTCTGACAATACAGCCTGGGCACCGACTACGGGGATGTCCTGGTCAAGTTCTACCCAAGATTTACATCCGGAAAACTCAGGTGTTAGAGGCACAGATGTTTCCTCTTCTAATTTAAACAATCTCAGTAAAGCTAGGGTTAGAGGCTGAGATGGTCTCCAATGAAAACGTGATTTCACGTAGTCATCTGTCCAGTGATGAAACGGAGAAATCCTAGACAATGTCGCTGAATCTCTCAACTCATAAATGTCTGTAACTCGTGACCAATAATTAAAATGAATCTCATTGTCGTCCGAAGCATGTTCTAATGGAGTAATCGGATCCTGTTGCACTGATGACTTGAGAAGATCAAGTTTTTGATGTTCGTAAGTTGGGAATAATAGGAAATTTGGATGTATGATCCTAAATTCTTTGTCATCCTGGTGAATACCTCCCTTCCTCACAATTAAGATTTGTTTACCAAGAGCCATAGCTCTTATTGTCACCGCCCATTCTTTCAAGGCCACATTACAAGAAGTTAAAACATCGACCATATCCAGACTCCACAAAAAAATCTCAACCCATTAAACCCTATTGAAGCTTCTTACACACTGCTATCATACCAACACATTTCAACGGAGTTATTAACATGGTCGAACCTGTTCCTATTTCTAACGATCACGATATATTGATTCGGGGCGGATTAGTGGTTAGCGGCGAGCGTACACAAAAACTTGATGTTGCAATCAAGGGAGAAAAGATTGCTGCGATAGAAACCCATCCCTCAGAGTTGCGAGCCTCAAGAGAAATCGACGGTTCAGGGTATTTCGTCCTTCCAGGAATTATTGATGCCCATAATCACCCTATCAATCTGGATAAAATGGACACATTCACACTAAGCTCAGCTTTTGGAGGAGTAACTACCGTAATCCCATTCATGCAGAACATGAGAAGCCGCGGTATAGAGGGAACTACTTCAGAAACCATAGAAAGCTTCATAGAGGAATCTTCAGAGATTTCTTACTTAGACTTCGGTGTACACGCCATCTTATTTGGTGACGACGACGTAACCACGGAAGTTCCAAAGTTAATTGATATGGGTGTTATTTCATTCAAAATGTACATGACTTATCCCAAACGTGGAATGATGATGCCGGACGAAAGAATGTTGGAAGCTATGTCAATAGCGTCAAGTATGGGTGGGCTCGCCATGGTTCATGCAGAAAATGGCTACTGCATCGATTACCTGACAGATGCTTTCATTGAAGCGGGAAAAAC
>NZSI01000023.1 GCA_002696685.1 Chloroflexota bacterium
TGAGTGGCTAATTGGTGGGCGGGTGAACAAGCTTACTAGGTCGGGTTAAGTCTGTTGCTATCCTATCTTTTTTAATTCACGCCATTAGCGCAAATAGATTTTAGATGTCTTAAGAACTAATGGAAGGACGCACTTGAGTTGAAAATTGGTATTTTTGATCATGTAGAAAAACTTCCCTCTGTTTCTCTCAGTGAGCAATATTCAAATCGAATATCTCTTATTCAGCGTGCCGATGAGTTGGGGTTTTATTCATATCACGTAGCGGAACACCACCATTCGCCACTAACTGTCGCACCTTCACAAGGAACCTATTTGGGGGCTTTGGCGACGGTAACAACCAATATCAGACTTTGTCCCCTAGTTTATGTACTGCCATTGCATCATCCGATAAGGACCATCGAGGAAATATGCATGCTGGATAATTTAACGGGGGGCAGGTTAGATGTTGGATTTGGGCGAGGAGCCCCTGTGGGTGACGAACTTTATATGTGGGGACAGGACCCGATCGAGTCGAATTCTATCTTTGAAGAGTCACTTCAGGTCATTATGCAAGGACTGACATCTGAGTTTATCAATTTTGGAGGGCAGCATTTCCAATTCCATGATTTGTGGATGGAGTTGAGGCCCTATCAGCTGCCTCACCCTCCCATATGGGTAGCTGGAAATCCGATAAAAGCTGGACAAATAGGGTCCAATTTGATTACAGAAGGAACCATATTGGATTTGCCGGCCATAGTGCAGAAATATTTGGAAGTTCGAAATGCGTCAGAAAATCTAGAGAGCCTTTTTCACTTCCCAGAGGATTCTTTGGTGGGAGTATCCAAAAGAGTTTTTGTTGGTAAGGACAATGAATTGGCTGTTAAACGGGCCAGAGAGTCTTATGGCGTTCATCTCTCCAACTACACAAAGCCAATGCCCCACGGGAAATCCAGAAGACCAAAAATCATGATTGAAAATGAGATTGGTAGCCGAACTTTGCCGTGGACCGTGGACTTTGACACAGCAATCAATAGTGAGAGAGTGTTGGCAGGTTCCTCGACAGAGGTTACCGAATATATTCATCGATACAAGTCGGATAGCGGGGCTAATTTTCTACTTCTGTCCTTCCAATGGGGAAATTTGTCCCATGAGGAAGCTTTAAAGGCTATGGAAGTAGTAGCAGATGAGTTCATTAATTAGGCAAAATGAAGCTATATAACAACCTGACGAAACCTGATGTTTGGCCCCTCAGGTTTGAATTTGATGGAATAAGAATGCCGATGCCCATCAACTATATTCAACAAGCCACCGAAGTTCTTTCTATGGACGTGGGTTGTGAAGTGCTTGTGGACGACTTTATTTTAGAAAAATCCACTTTAGAAAGGGCTTTCCATAGACCGCGGAAAAGCGATAGGAACCATATATTGCGAGAGTAATGGATTTGTGGCTGCCGGTGGTCCTGGATATAAAAGCCCAAGAGATACAGGAGAATAAATATGGATATTGATCGCAGAAATTATGATGGGATACCGAGAACAGGATCGCCTCATTTTCAGGCTGTAAGGGCCGGAGAGCTTCTTTTTCTAGCTGGAGCGACTGCTAAACTGACCCGTGCAGAGACCGGCACGATGGGAGAGCAGACCAGAGTAATTTTGGAACGAATGGACCATATTATGAAGTCTGAGGGGGGATCTCTTTCCGATATAGTGAAGATCACAAGTTATGTGACAGACTTGTCCGAGGAGGCTAAAGCCGAAACTCAAGAAGTCAGGGTCGAATTTTTTGGAGAGGATCTTCCTGCCAGTACAAGGGTAAAAGTAGCAGGCCTTGATGGCCCCGCATTGTTGATTGAAATTGATGCTATAGCTGTAATTCCCAGAGATACTTTATAGTTTCTAGAACCTAGTAGTGGTCGGAAAAATAAATCCGTTTATTTTTACCGACCACTAGCGTCATTTTCCCTGAAGATTATATCTATCTAGATGCAGCTATTATTGCCCCCAAGGCTCAATGGCCGCTTTTAAAGANTTATATCCATCCAAGAAACCGGGACGGTCTCCACTATAAACTTCGTCAAAGGCATCGAGGGCGCTGTCGAGCCATTTCTTAAGCTCGCTATTTCCAGGATTCGCATCAATGTAGGCGTCCCGTATGAGGACAAAGTGAATCCTAGGATCATACGGCTGTTTTGTTCCAGCCATCCATTCATCTCCGTCAAGCAGACGGAGTAACATAGCGTCGGCTGAACCCAGAGTTTGTTCATGAATAGGTGGGCCGTCCATTCTGTGCATAACGGAGGTCATATCACGACCGTTGCCTGTTGTGAAACCCATTTCANTCCAAATTCTTCGCATGTCTACTTCTTGGCCTAGATGTTTGGCGACCATGCCGCCAAAAGTCCTGAGAGGGTCAGAAATGTCNGCTAGTAGGTCNGTGAGTCTGTCACCATCAAGATCAGTAGCTAACACTATGGTTTCTTGTTTCTCAATAAGGTCCCAGATAAGAAGACCGTAGTTTGTATCAGCAATATGTTGCTCAATCCTTCCTCCCCAGTTCTCCATTCCGTCCCGAAAGTCATCTGGGAGAAGTGTTGCAATTTGGTCAATTCGTTCCTTGTGTTCCTCATACGGGTCAACAGCATATCTTCGACCTACCTCAAACTTGGTTCCCTGTAATAGCCAGGAGTGTANGCCAGCGTTTATCCCGTCTTCCATGGCTTGCGTTGGCTTCATGGCTACCCGTCCAATGCGTCCAGTCTCATGAACCATTTTGAGAAAGAGCCGATTCGCGTATGCCATTTGTACAGCNGGCGTGTTCATCTCAGAGTGAACAATACCGTCTGCATCAACATCGAATAACGTTTTATTTTGTGAATAAGGTAGACACGGCATAGATCTGACTACTGTGATTGGTCCGTATGGTCTGACATTACAGTAAACACCTGCTTGGGTTCGGAGCGGAGCGTTACCTGACTTACCCATAACAACCACTTTGTTTCCGTCCCCGTCGTTAACATAAGCATCCCCAGCTGTGGACCATTTAATGGAAGTACAAGGCATGTTGCCAAACCAGCTGAGAGCCTCGAGTTCAGTATCGTGGCGATACTGGGACCACATAGGGACTCCGTAAAAAGGAAGGCCTAATATGTCAGTGGCAGCGATTGTTCCCAAAAGAGCGTAGGCATCCGTAAGAGAGTGAGCAACAGGATTTATATTGGTGTTATGGTTTCCGCCCTGCCAGACCCTTGCTTCTGGATATCCGTCTGGCTTTATGTCAGAAGGTTCAAATAACTCAGACAGCTTGTTGAANAAATCACCACCATCTGCCTCTGTCCTTGCTATTGACAATAAATCGATCATTAATGCACCTCATCTTTAAATTGATATAACCACACGGGATGGTAACAAATCCCGAGAGGTTTTCGTAACCTTTAATCTTTTTTCTGAGAAATTGACTTTTGAGGTGTACCATACCCTTAATTATCTTCTAAAAGGGGTGAAATTGATGGGACTATCAGATCGAAAACCGGTGACGGCTGCCGAATATATAGGATATAAAAGCCGTTTCAATAACTGGGGCCGCTGGGGAGAATCTGATCAGTCCGGCACGCTCAATCACATCGATAGGTCGAGTGTNCTGGGGGCAGTGAATTTGATTGAAACTGGTGAGACTGTTTCTTGTNCGAATCCAATCGCTACCCGGGAAGTGGTTCAAGACCCGAAAAGAAATCCAAGACCAGCAGATCATGAAATGTCTGTTACTCAGACCGGGTCCGGAGATTATATCGGTGTTTATTATCACGGTTATGTGAATACACATATTGATAGTCTTTGTCATTTCTTTACTGAATCAGTTGAGAATGANGGGAAGCTATATAACGGNGCTGATCCTTCTTTAATTACGGAATCCGGGGCAAAAACACATTCAGTGGACAATTGGAGCAGTGGGATTGTAACAAGGGGTGTTTTATACGATATACCAGAGCTTAGGGGAACAGATTTTGTCGAGTACGAACAACCTGTAGAAGGTTGGGATTTACAGGATTGGGCGGATCAGGTGGGAGTGACTCCTCGTAAGGGTGACGCGGTCTTGATTCGATCTGGATATTCAGCATTTTGGGCTGCAANTCCGGACCATGAGATCACATCTCCTCCTAAGACTCCAGGAAATGCTCCTTCTATTTTAGANTATTTGTATGATACTGATGCCTCGCTTCTTGGATGGGATCTTCAGGAGACAGGATTTAGATCAGACCAATACCCTGCCCGGATAGCCGTCCATGAAGTGGCGATTCCACACATGGGGATGCCTTTGCTTGACAATGCTGATTTCGATGCTCTTGCGGAGGCATGCAAGAGAAACGGGAGATACGAGTTTCATATCACCATTGCCCCTCTTGTTATCAAGGGAGGAACAGGATCTCCGGTTAATCCGATAGTTACTTTCTAGAACCTGGTATAGCCGCCATCCACTATGAATTCTTCACCGGTTTGGTATGAAGANCTGTCACTGGCAAGATATACGGCGAGGCCCCCGAAGTCTTCGGGCTGTCCCCATCGCCTAACTGGAACCCTCTTCATAACTCTGTCTTCAAATTTTTCGTCTCCAACCCTAGCAGAGGTCATTGCTGTTTCGATCCATCCCGGGATTATCGAGTTTGCAGTTATTCCGTAGCGGGCCATCTCTACTGCAAGCCCTCGAACCATCGCTAGCATTGCCCCTTTAGTTGCCGCATAAGCNTCGTTCCGGGCCGCTCCATGTATTGCAGAAGTACTTGAGGTGCCTATAAGGCGTCCCCCCTCTCCCCTTTCAATCATATGCTTGGCGGCCGCTCTGAATGTAAAAAAGGTTCCGTCTAAATTTATCCCTATAACTCGTTTCCAAACATCTGTTGGGAATTCCTGAAATGGTGCACTTCCCCCAGCACCTGCATTGGCGAAACAAGCATCTACTTTTCCTAATAGAGTGACCGTTTGAGCGAAGGAATCAATCACCGCAGATTCATCAGATATATCGCAAAGTATGGCGTGGGCATTGTCTGACTTTTGTTTCAGCTCAGATAGAGCCGATTCATTTTTGCCCGGATTGGTGCCCCAGATGCAAACAGATGCGCCAGCGTCTGCGAGCGCCTTCGCCATCCCAAGGCCTATACCGCTATTCCCGCCCGTTATTAAGGCTGTTTTACCGGTAAGATCAAATGGTGCGTATGGCATATAAATTTCCTTTGACTTTTTTAATTAAAATAACCTGTGTGGCATTCTTGGCTCTTCTTTAGTCATTACTTCCAAGACGGCTGGTTTTCCACTGTCCACTACATTTGCACATCTCTTTATAGCTGCCCCGACGAGTTCGGGATTATCGATGCGTTCGTTGTAGCAACCCATGGCTTCAGCTACTTGTGAATAATTTCCATTTGTGTATTTCGTGCCATACAAATCATTGGCAGTGGGGAAGTTATGGGGTCGGTAGATGCCCATAGCAGAATTGTTAAGGATGATTGTCAATATCGGAATCTCTTCTCTGACACAGGTTTCAACATCCAACCCGATCATTCCAAAACCGTAATCACCTATCAGATTGACACAAAGCTTTGAAGGTTCCGCCATTCGAGCGCCCATTGCCAGCCCCAGACTATAGCCCAGCTGAGTCGATTTTCCCCACGCTATGAAACCGTTAGGGTTNACGGCTTCGTAAAATGGAATTATTTGATCCCTGGGGCTCCCAGAGTCATGCGTGACGATGGTTTGTCTAGGATCGGTGTTTTTTGCCAGCTCATGAATCACTCTGTAAGGGTTAATCGGAGTCTCTCCCGATTTTAATAGTGGACTCCATTCCTTTAACCAGGATTCTCTAACTTCACTGATCTCATTAATAAAATCGAACTTCTGTGCATCTGAATTAGAACCAAGAAGTTCACGGACTTCCAAGATTAGTTCGTCAAGAACGAGTTCTGCGTCTCCAAGAATGGCATGATCGACGTCATAATCCTTATTTAGGTCATCAGAACAGTTCGTAATTTGGACAAGTGTTTTGTCATCAAACTTATCCATCCCGTGATGTATTCGAGTGAAGCTTGTGCCGACTCCAAAGACAAGATCAGATTTATCAAGGAAATGCACAACCATGTCAGTGGTTGTNCTNCTTCTTGTACCTAGTGATAAAGGATGGGTTTCGGGAAATGCGCTTTTGCCTGCCATNGACGTCATAACTGGCACTCCGGTTAGTTCTGCCAATGCTTGGAGTTTCTCACTAGCAGTTCCGCTTGCATATAAGACTCCTTGGCCGGCCTGAATGATGGGCCTTTGGGCTCCGAGAAGCATCTTTGCAGCGAGTTTTATGTCTTGAAGATCACCGGAAGATCTNGTTCTGTTGACCACGGCGTAGTCTGTTGGGGTATCTTCTGATAATTCAGCGCGAAGGATATCGCTGGGTAGTTCCAGTAAAACCGGNCCAGGTCGTCCAGTTCTTAGTTGGGTAAATGCTCTGCGGAGCATTGCAGATATATCTGCAACGGTTGAAACGGAAGAGGACCATTTTGTCACAGTGTTGTAGGTGTCCGAAGGTCGGAATGTTGGGTGTACACCGTGTCGAGATCGTGGATTTGAAGCCGGAAGCAACAATATGGGTACAGAGTCTGCATAGGCAGTCGCTACACCAGCGAAGGCGTTTTCAGCCCCGGGCCCTGCCTGCATGGCGAATACTCCGGTTTTTTGTCCGTTTGTAATTCGACTATACCCGTCAGCTAAATTCACCCCCACGCGCTCTTGCCGAAATATTAGAGGTCTTATCCCCGCCTTTGCTCCTGCCTCCTCTAGGGTGTTGAAAGGAATGACTCCCATAAAGTCCACNCCTTCAGCTTTAAGTATTTTTGCAACTAAATCCGCACCTANCATAATGATCTCCAAACCATAAAATTTATCTATATTTTATAAATGTTTTCGGTATTACCAAGAAACATAGCATTCTTTTCTGTAATTGAGTAATGCTTCGTTATATCTTTATAAGCATCAATTANAGCCTCGTAACTGCTCCAAAGACTATCTATTGGCCAATTTGTGGCAAATATGCACCTACTAGGACCAAAGACTTCGATACAGGTTTCCACATAAGGTCGAATGCTCTCTACATTCCAATTGTTATCCGCCATTCCTAGGCCTGATATTTTACAGATGACATTCTGGGCTTCAGCAACACGTACCATACCCGTTTTCCATAATAGGAAATACTCATCTGTTCTCTCTTGGGGAAGTCCGGCATGATCCAAAACTATTACTGTTTCTGGATAAAGTCTGGCTAAATTCAAAACCTTAGTCATCTCAGTTGCTTCAGCGGCTATGCTCGAGACCAGATCGTATCTTGAGAGAAGAGAGTAGCTCTGTAGGAAGTCCATTGAATTCAGATAGTCACCATATGAAAAGTCTCTTATCCCTTTAAAAGAAGGGTATTCAAGATGTCTTTCGATCTGCCAATGTGCATCTGGNGCGCGTAGATCCACGTATCCGACTATTGCTGAAGGAAATCCGGTGCGGTTCTGAGTTGATTGAAGCCATTTAGTCTCCTCAACTGGGTCCTTGGATCCTATTGCTGCTTGTATATGGACAGCTTTAACCATGCCATGAGGCGTAGCTTCACTTATAAAGTCTTCTGCCAAGTAATTTCTCTGACCCAACTTTCTAGTTTGCGCCCCCAGTGCTGGATGATCTTCGTCCGGCTGCCAGTGTGCATAGTAAAGATTCGGGTGGTTCATGTCGTAAAAATGTACGTGAGCATCTGCGAAGAAAAATTCACTCTCGGAATGTTGACTCATGCAGTTGCCCCCCCATCCACGACAAGTTGTGTACCAGTAATGAAGGAAGCCTCATCTGAGGCTAGAAACAATGCAGCGTATGCCACTTCTTCGGGGGTACCAACTCGTTTTAAGAGACTTCCCTCCCCTGCCGCTTTCAGGAACTCTTTTTTATTTGCTTTCTCAAATGCGATATGGCGTTCTGTTGCCGGGGTATAGATTGACCCGGGACAAACACAATTGACTCGTATCCCGTCTTCAGCTAAGTCCATCGCAAGACATCTAGTCAATTGGAGTAGNGCGCCCTTTGAGGTGTTATAAGGAACGAAGGCTGGTTGGGCTATGAAACTNCTGACAGATGCTATGTTCACTATAGCGGCATTANTCGACTCTCTAAGGAANGGAAGAGACTCCCTGACCGTGTGGACGGTTCCGAGAACATTAACCCCTAGAACTTGCGCCCAGTCTTCAGAGGATGCCTGTTCAACCGTTCCAAAAACAAATGCGGCTGCGTCGTTAACAAGGACATCTATACCACCCATCGTATCGGTGGCCATTCGAACTGAGTTATGGACACTCTGTGAATTGGAAACATCAGTCTGGCAGAAATCAGCTATTCTTCCCTGGGCATTGATTATTTTTGCCGTTTCTAACCCTCCATTGGAATCAATATCTGCAATGAAGATTTGTGCACCCTCTAGCGCAAAGACACTACAAATTGCCCTTCCGATGCCAGAGGAACCTCCAGTCACGAATACTTTCTTGCCAGCTAATCTTTCTTTCCCTTTCAGCATAATATTTTGACCTCAATTTGTGTAAAAAACTTCTTCAAGTTGAACGATGAGTTGGTCAGGGGATATCAAATCCTCGCCCTCAAAAAAAGGGGCCATTAGTGTTTGCCATTTTCCATTTACCTCTTCGGTACCCATACCTGTCAAGGCCTCTTCAAACGTGCCATGCGTTTCGAAATATCCAAATATGAGTCCGTCAGGCCTCATAAACAATGAGTAATTATTCCAGCCGTGTTTCTTGAGAGCATTAAGCATTTCTGGCCAGACATTTTTGTGATGCAACCTGTATTCATATATTGAATTTTCCTTAACTTTGAATTGGAATCCAACTCTGGTCATCGTTGAATACTCCTAAATTTTTGATATCTTTAATTGGGTTTTGTTGGCGATAGTATAAATGCATCTTGTGCTACAATTTCGACCGCTAAATCTAGACCCGTTAGTCGAAGAACTTTTTACTATTTACGCTTCAACAAAACAGTTCAGGTGGTAGCATGCCCATATTTGAAGATTTAAGAGTTTTTTCAGGGAATTCTCACCCGAAACTAACCAGAGATATTTGTGACTACCTAGACATTTCAGTTGGTGAATGTGACGTGTTCAAATTCTCCAATGACAACACCTTTGTTAGCTTTAAAGAGAATATCCGGGAGAGAGATGTTTTCTTAGTTCAGTCATTTAGTTCCCCTGTTAATGACCATATTATGGAATTGTTGGTGATGATCGATGCAGCAAAAAGGGCATCTGCGGGTAGAATTACTGCGGTTATTCCGCACTATTCCTACGGTCGTAGTGATAAGAAGGACCAGCCGAGAGTTCCTATAACTGCAAGGCTTGTAGCTAACCTTTTAACAGTGTCAGGGGCTGACAGAGTGCTCACTGTCGATCTACACGCAGGCCAGATTCAGGGATTTTTCAATATTCCAGTGGACGAACTTACGGCGGTAAACATGCTGGCTTCGCACTTCAAGGAGCAAGGTAAGAAGATAGAAGTGGCATCTGCGACTGATGCTGGTGATGTGAAGCGTACTCGAGATACAGGACGTTTTCTGAACATTCCCATTTCTATAGTCGAAAAACATAGGATTGGGAACAATGACAGGGTAGAGGCCATGAGTCTGATAGGTGATGTTGAGGGAAAGACCGCTCTGATTGTTGATGATGAGATAGGTACGGGAGGTACCGTTATAGCCACAGCGAATGTGTTGAAGGAACATGGAGCCAACGAAATTTACTGTGCTGTTACCCATCCGGTATTAGCCGGTGAGGCTTCTAAGTTGCTGGATGACAGCATAGTCAGCGAAATTGTTGTAACTGATACTATGCCCGTTCCTCACGAGAACAGAGGCTCTAAAATAAAGGTTCTCTCTATGGCATCTATGCTGGGGGAAGCAATTCATCGAATACACAGCGGCCTGTCTGTGGGAGCTATGTTTGACGATTAGTCGCATTCGCGTCGGTTATAGCTGATTTCTGGCTGTATAATTCTTTTGTGAAAAAGTCATGGCTATATTAAAAAATATCTCAAAAATTTTTGGCAATAGTGATGAGAAAGCTGTCACAAAATTGCACCCCATTGTAGAGCAGATAAATGGGTTTGAAACGGTAATTAAAGCCCTAACGGACTCAGAACTTTATTCGAAAACCGAAGAATTTCGGGCACGGGTTAGCAACGGAGAGTCGATCGACTCAATTCTTCCGGAGGCTTTTGCGGTAGTTCGTGAAACGGCCTTCCGTGTGCTTGGGCAGCGACATTACGACGTTCAATTGATCGGAGGAATAGTCCTACACCAAGGAAAGATCGCCGAGATGCGAACTGGAGAAGGAAAAACTCTTGTCGCGACTCTTCCCGCTTATTTGAACAGCTTGACCGGTAATGGTGTTCATGTGGTTACGGTAAACGACTACCTTGCAAGAAGAGATGCGGAATGGATGGGTCAAATATATTCTCAACTAGGGCTGACTGTTGGGGTACTTCAAAATAATGACGCTTTACTCTTTCAGGATTCTGGTGCAATGGAATCCGTTCATCGCTCACAAGCTTATGGTGCGGATATAACTTATGGTACTAATCATGAGTTCGGCTTTGATTTCCTTAGAGATAACATGGCTGAGTCGTTGGAGGCAAAGGTTCAACACAAAAGATCCTTTGCTATCGTCGATGAAGTAGACAATATTCTGATTGACGAGGCAAGGACTCCCTTAATAATAAGTGGCCCCTCTGAGCAAAACCCCAATGAATATGTGAAATTTGCAAAGATTGCCCCAAGTCTACAAGAGAACGAAGATTACACCGTCGATGAGAAATTGAGATCAGTATCCTTGTCCGGGACGGGAATCGCAAAGATAGAAAAATTGTTAGGAGTTAAGAATCTATACGACCCTGAATATTTTGGACAGGTTCATTTCATAGAAAATGCCGTCCGGGCTGAAGTTGTTTACCAGAGGGATAGGGATTACGTAGTCAGGTCGAGAGAAGTGTTGATAGTAGATGAATTCACAGGACGTATTATGGAGGGACGACGTTTTTCTGATGGTATGCATCAGGCCCTTGAAGCCAAAGAGAAAGTTAATATTCAAAGGGAGTCAATCACCTACGCTACCATCACACTTCAAAATTACTTTCGGTTATACGACAAATTATCTGGCATGACAGGTACAGCCGTCACTGAATCAGAAGAGTTCTGGAAAATCTATCAATTAGAGGTGCTTTCCATACCTACTAATCAGCCGATAGACAGAAACGACTTAGGTGATTTGATATTTCGAGACCAGCAAACTAAGTACAAAGCAGTCGTTGAGGAAATTTCGTCCCGCATTGCAAAAAATCAACCTGTCTTGGTTGGGACGACAGATATAGATAAATCAGAAATCATCAGCAAACTTCTGAAGCGTGAAGGTATTAAACATGAAGTGCTTAACGCAAAACAACATGACAGGGAGGCAACGATCATAGCTCAGGCTGGAAGACCTGGTGCTGTTACTGTGGCCACCAACATGGCGGGGAGGGGTACTGACATAGTGTTAGGGGGGAGTAAGGAAGAAGAAGATGATGATTCGGATTGGGAACTCAGGAATAAGACTGTGTTGGAGGCTGGCGGGCTTTGTATTATAGGAACTGAGAGGCATGAGGCGAGACGGATAGATAATCAGCTACGAGGAAGATCCGGCAGGCAGGGCGATCCAGGTGAAACTAGATTTTATGTAGGTCTGGATGATGACTTGGTTAGAAGGTTCGGCGGAGATCGGATTAAGTCCATTTTAGACTGGGCTGGGATGGATGACGACAGTCCTATTGAGAACAAGATGATTTCTAAATCGATAGAGAATGCGCAAGTTAAAGTTGAAGCGTTTCACTTCGATATGAGGAAACATTTGGTGGAATATGATGATGTAGTCAATACGCAAAGAGATTTAATATATGGGCAGAGAGAAAAAGTTATTAATGGGGCTGAGATATCTGATCAAATTCGGGAGATGCTTCGGGCTGAGTGTGTTGCAATAATAGAAAATGCGATGTCTGGACCTAGGCGAGAGGAATGGGATGTTGATGGAATGTTAGCGGGCCTATCCTCCTTGATCCCATTGACTGCTGAGTTAGGCGACAGAGAGCGCATTTTGTCAACAGAATATCAGAATTATGCGGACTCAACGCTTGATTATTTAGATTCTATTTACGTATCGTTTGAAGAGAATCTAGGTCATGACAATGCCCGCGAAATTGAACGTTTTTTTATGCTCCGTTCAATCGACACTAATTGGGTTCAACATCTGACAGGAATGGAAAACCTCAGGCAAGGCATCGGATTGCAAGCAGTGGGGCAAAGGGATCCATTGGTTATGTACCGCAAAGAAGGACATGAAATGTTCCGTAATTTACAGGAACGGATCCAGTCGGATGTGTCACACTCACTTTTTAGAGGTGGCGTAGATGATTTAAATTCACAAACCAGGGCATCCCAACCTAGAGCTACCAGAAGTGTCAGACCTCCTACTCCTAATAAACAATCTACCTCTGCAGCCATAACGAGTAAAAAAATTGGTCGTAATGAACCCTGTCCGTGTGGAAGTGGCAAAAAATATAAAAGGTGTTGTGCCTCGGCTGCTTGAACGTGAGGTTTCGTCATACCTAACGAAATGACCAGACCAACAACGCCATTTTGGTTAGATCCTAAGTTATGGGCAATTTCTGTCGCTGAAACCCTAGCGTGGGCTGGAATGTTTTATATGTTCCCTGCCCTATTACTTAGGTGGCAACGGTATTTTGATTGGAGCATTTCCCAGCTATCTCTAGGCCTTATGCTCGCTCTCGTTATTTCTGCAATAACGGGCCTGTTATCAGGAAAGCTAGTAGACAAAGGCTTAGGTAGGCCCTTAGTTGCGCTGAGTGTTGTATTTGGTGGTTTGACCATCTTAGGCCTTTTGCTTGTCCAATCGCTTTGGCAATTTTATTTCGTTTGGGGGTTAGTTGGGATCTTTATGGGAGGATGTTTCTATGATCCCTGTTTTGCGTTATTAATTCGCAAATATGGTGGAAATGCTAAGGGGCCTCTAGTAATGGTCACTTTCCTTGCCGGACTTTCTGTGACCCTTAGCTTCCCTCTATCGTCAATACTTGCAACCCAATTTGGTTGGAAGATCAGTGTGTTGGTGTTTAGTTCTCTTCTAGTTTTATTATCTGGCCCCTTGTTCTGGTATGGGTTTTCTGACGAGTCATATATTGTCGGAAGGTCAAAAGTTAAAGCGAAAATTCGATCCTTAGTAATAGTTCGGAACTTACTGAGCAAGCCCATTTTTTGGGGTCTGGCAGTGATGTTTACCGCCTTTGGGGCCAATCATATAATGTTGCTGAGTCAGATACTTCCCATATTGACAGATAAAGGGTTTTCGGAGAATGCTGCAGTATTAGTGGCCACCTTTATGGGTCCGATGCAAGTGTCGGGAAGAATGTTGCTGGTGGGAATGGAAAAAGTAGGTAATAAAACCATGCCAACTCTACCAGTGTCGTTTTTATGTTTGGCCATTCTGCTTGGGGCGAGCCTGTCACTTTACCTAGTAGAGACTTATAGATTGCTCATAATTATTTTTATTATTTTTCAAGGAGTTTCGTTTGGGGTCATCAATATAATCAAGCATGTGACAATCAATCACATAATCTGGCAATGTAATAGTGACATCTGTTTGTGTAGGATCAGCATTCTCATCACTAACAGTAGCCC
>NZSI01000024.1 GCA_002696685.1 Chloroflexota bacterium
TTACTTTCAGATTTTTATTATTTCAATGCGGTGGTAAAGAATCCCAATCTTTCAGAATCCTGAAACGGTTTCGCTCTGAATACTTGATACTTCTACATCAGGCCGAGAGTTCTCGAGAAACATAATACTCTTATTTAGAACCGACTCAGCATGTCTAGACTTTGTGCTAACAACCGCCAGTCCAAGAACCCCTATATCTGGCATGTCATTGCCCTCTACTTCAGCTATTGACACCCTGAATCTATTAGAAATACGGTCAATGACAGATTTAAGTATCCCTCGTTTTTCCTTCAAAGAACGAGATGGAAGAATCAAAGTTATCTTACTCACCCTTACAATCATATCTATCCACTGAGTTTAAAATTTCTTAAATGAACTCTGCCTTGATATATATCTTCCCAATTTTCGTTAAGAAGGATTTTATTACTTCCGTTTCGTATAAACCAATTCATCGTCAATAAATATTTTGGATTGTTTAATATCTTTAAAACCTTTTGAACTCTAGCCTCTCTTTCTACTATCTTACGGAACGACAACTTATGTGTGATTATATATTGTCATGAAATTACAAACGTTCATAAGTAAATCTACAATATCTTCAACAGTCTCAAGATTGGGAAAAGAAATACGTGCAAACCACAAAGGCCCAGTTACTCTGCTATCTGTGTTGAAAGGTTCAATATGCTTCACTTCTGATCTCATGAGAGAACTAGATGGTGAAGTGAAAATCTGTTTTGCTACAGTTTCAAGTTATTCTGGGAAATCAAGTGGTCGAATATCTTATGACAGTCCTAACCCAGACGATATAACTGACTCAAATGTGATTATCGTAGAAGACATTACAGATATAGGAAAAACACTGGATTTTCTCATAAGTC
This sequence comes from Chloroflexota bacterium, assembly GCA_002696685.1. The sequence goes on from NZSI01000024.1 coordinate 879, forward strand.
AGGTAAGATCCATGAACGCAAAAACCGTACAAACATGCGTCTTGCTCGACAAGCCATCAAGGAGAGAAATTCCCGTTACGATAGACTACCTAGGACATACGATCCAAGATCTTTTTGTAGTAGGGTATGGCATGGACTTCAAAGGTCGGTTCAGAAACTTCCCCTATATTGGAATTATAGATTAGAAGGAACATATTTTCCGGTCGCCTAAAATCAGTTTGTCACTGTATATCGAATGCCCAGAGTCAGGTCACATCCCACCACCATGGAGGACAAAATTGCCAGATAGAACGTCAATAGACAAAGTCGGGCTGTATGGTGAGAAAATTCTCATTAGATGGGATGACGGACATGAAAGCACCTACGGTGCTCGAGAAGTAAGGATAAGCTGTCAGTGCGCTGAATGTGTGGAAGAATGGAGCAAAAGACAGTTACTGGACCCAGCATCTGTGCTTAGCGATCTAAAGGCAGAAGACCATCTAATGATCGGCAATTACGCTATCCAATTCCTCTGGAGTGACGCCCACTACACTGGAATATTCCCTTTTGAGGTGTTGAGAGCTTTGTGCCCCTGCACCACCTGCAAAAATACTACAGAACTAAAAACTCCCTAGGCCCAGACTCCTTTTTCAGAACGGACCAACTGAATGAGAAAGCACCCGCACAGGGAAATACTTTCTCAATCGTCAGCAAAAAAATTACGCTGGTTTGAATTTAGGGAGTGCAAGCTCCTCCGTAATATCTTCGAATACTACTTCAAGGTCCATCCCAATTTGCAAATTATCAAAAGAGGGATTTTCTATAACGATATTGGTAGCCATCTTGGGACCTTCTTCCAATTCTACGATAGCTGTCACGAAGGGCACATCATCCACAAATCCGGGATGTGGTGCTCTCTGAACAATACCGTAGGTAAACAATGAGGCTTTTCCACTAGCCTTGATCCAATCCGTGTCTTTTGAGAAACAACAAGGTGATATGTCTCTGGGATAAAAGTAAGCCGTATCACAGGCATTACACTTTCTAAGCCAGAGTTCGTGTTCTTTAGCCTTCTGCCAATATACGTCCGATTCCCCTTGTGGTACCGGTATAGGTTTATTATAAGCCATGTGTATTTACTCCTATTTACTCCTAATCGATTGCCAGAACGGTTGTACCGGTAGAGGAAAGAGATCCCCCTGTGCCGTTGATGAGACAAAGTTTGGGGTCATCTAATTGGCGATCCCCACATTCACCTCTGAGCTGCCTAACAGCCTCCAAAACCAGGAACATGCCGTACATGCCCGAGTGAGTGTAGGAGAGCCCACCACCAGAAGTGTTCATCGCAAAGTCTCCACCGGGAGCTGTTCTCTGATTTGCCACAAAATCTGGCGCCTCTCCTGGTCCACAAAAACCAAGACTTTCTAAAGTGGCAAGAACCGTGTAAGTGAATGAGTCATAAATCATAGCAAGATCTATATCGTCGTGAGTAACTCCCGATCTCTCCAAAGCAGCAGGACCAGTGTTTTTTGCAACCGTTCTCGTGAGATCTGGCATCTGACTGATCAGGTTGTGGTCATGCGACTCAGCCGCACCTAGAACCCAAACAGGCTTTTTCTTCGCATCTTTTGCTCTCTCAGCAGAGGTAATTACATAAGCACCTCCCGCATCGGTTACAAGACAACAATCAAAGAGATGGAATGGCTCGGAAATCCACCGGGAATTATGATAGTCATCAAATGACATATCATCTTTCATGTACGCCTTAGGATTAAGTTGAGCCCATTTACGAGTTGCTACTGCTACCTCAGCCATCCCCTGTCTGCTATATTCTTCACCGTATTGATGCATGTACCTACGAGCAGCCATAGCGTAGTTAATTGGGGCTCCAAGGAATCCGTATGGGGTTTCGAACTGGGATCCAGGGTCTGCGGCATCTCCCCCAGGGCGGCTTCTCCGGCTCCTCCCAGCTTCTCCATGCGTAACAAGTGCCACATCACAATATCCAGCATTGATAGCCGCCATGGCATGAGCAATGTGGATAATGAATGAAGACCCACCCACAGCAGTCGTATCCGTAAAACTTGGTTCAATACCAAGATATTCGGCTAGAATTAGCGTTGATGTTCCAGCAGTGAACAATCCGTTCACATCTTTAATCGACATCCCAGCATCTTCCAGAGCATTGTAGGCTGCCTCAGCATGATGCGTTAAGTTTGATTTATCAGGTACTTTGCCTATTTCATCGGATTCATCGACCCCGACAATAGCGACCGTTTTACGAAGATCGGTCATTTCATTAATCCTCCTGGGTTGGCTGATACTAAAGGAACTCTCTATTTATTTTATTTCCCTTCAAAACGGTGCTTAGGATACAACGCAAATGGTTATGCTAACAACAGGTGATTACATTTGGAACTACCAATTCGTGAAGGATCCATCATTCCTTATTAGTTGTGGTGTCCAACCTGTTGGGTCTATTATCCGAGATTCAGCAAGGTTTTCGTCAAAGTCTACCCCCATACCCGGCTCGTCGGGACACCATGCATATCCATCTTCCCATTCGATCTGTTTGGGAAACAGATCTGTGGCGTAGGTTCCTGGTCTCTGAGGCATTTCCTGAACCCCTACATTCGTCGAGGCCATACACAAAGCTACACAAACTGCCGCACTTACCGGTCCCAAAGGGTTATGAGGAACAATATCGATATAATGCGTTTCCGCCCAGTGCGTTATTTTTAAAGCCTCTGTCAAGCCTCCGACTATGCACAAATCTATGCGCGCATAGTTTATAAGCTCCTCCTCAATCACCTCCCTAAAAGGCCATTTACTTGCCCACTGTTCTCCGGCAGCAATAGGCACTGCTACGTGTCTTGCTATTGTTCTATAGCTAGCAGGATTTTCTGACCGAAGCGGATCCTCCATGAAAAACGGTCGAAATTTCTCCACAGCCCTACACAAAGTGACAGCATGCGCGGTATCAAGTCTCGTATGCACATCAAAGCAGATTTGAATATCTTTTCCAACAGCATCTCTGATAACACCCATCTGTTCCTCGGCAATTTTAATGGACTCCACAGGTTCAAGAGTATTAAAGTTATCAACATAGTCAAAAGTTGGACCGGTCTCAGGTTGGTGCCATCTAACAAATTTCCAACCCTCATCAATATGTTTCTTGCAGCTTTCCAATAACTCTGAAATATCACTGCCAGCAGTATGTGGGTAACATACGACCTTATCTCTCACAGGACCTCCCAAAAGTTTATAAAGAGGCATCTCTAATGCCTTAGCTTTTATGTCCCATAAGGCTATATCTATAGCACTAATCGCGCATGAATAAACTTTATCGGCAGGGAAAAAGCTACCCCTGAACATCCTCTGCCACAATTTTTCCGTGCTAAATGGATCTTCACCCACAACAATCTCTGACAGATGATCTATAGCCTTCCCTATTGCGGCACCCCAACGAGCTATTCCTACTTCACCGAGTCCATAAATACCAGCGTCAGTTTCGACTTTAACGATGTAATAAAGTCGACCAACATCATCTGTAATCGGGAAGCTTTTAATTTTTGTAACTTTCATATTGACTCCTCGTGATCCATTAGAAACGTAAGCCAAGGTATCTCAGGCTAACCAACGGGTCAACAGAATTATTAGATCCTTTCAATAACAGGTTTTTTTGATACCATTATTTTGTGACTTCAATCTCTCGTGAACAGTTTCAAAATCTTGTCCTTCAGGCGCTGTCTGATTTGCCTGAGTATGTTCGGCACTCACTCCAAAATGTCGATGTCGTGGTCGATGATGTCGCTTCAATGAACCAAATAGTCGGGACAGGAATCGAGAACGCAATGGACCTCCTTGGTCTATATGAAGGTATCCCTTTAACAGAGCGATACGGATATGACATGGTATTACCGGACAAGGTAACGCTATTCCAAAAACCTATTGAATCCATATGCGATACGCAGGAACAAATAGCAGAGGAGATATCGAAAACTCTGATCCACGAAATCGCTCACCATTTCGGTTTGGATGACGATCATCTTGACCGGTTAGGATCAGGTTAAGAAGGCCCAAAAAGATCCTCTAACGCCTTCTTTGAGTCTCCATTAGACGCCGAAACGTCCCCCAAGTCAGAATATGATTGTGCGCTACCGTAATCCCTTGTACGAACAACCACTGGCATTGGTACAGAATGTCCAAATATTAGCGCTTGTTGTCGGGATTCTAATCTGGCGAGTACCCCTCTTAGCTTTCTGTTTCCAGACACCCCCGATAGAACAGAATCTATGTCTCTTCCGCTATCAAGAAGACATGACACTTTGGTACCTATTTGGCTCATTACTTCTTCATCGATATCGCTGGGACGCTGATCGACAACCAGAAGAGTTACGTTGTATTTTCTCATCTCACGAGCGATGGTTCCGAATATCGTCTGTCCCGACATCGATGAACTCAGAAACCTATGCGCCTCCTCAATAGTGATCACTAGGTTTGGAGGTTCCGCAAGTTTGTCTCCCATGGCAAGCTCTTTCTGTCTCTGGTACCTATCATATATTCTTCTGGTAAGTATATTTGCCACCAACATATAAGCGGTCGGGTTGTTACCATGCTTTCCAAATTCAAGTACAACGTGTTGACCGGCGTTCAGTCTCTGCAAAATCATCTCAGCGGAGTCTTCGACCCTATCCTTAGAAACAAAATCAAACCGCGTCAAACGTTCAAGTCGTCTTCTAAGGGCCGCTAGAGCGGAGCCATTCACATTGATCTCACTCGCCAGCTCATTAGTGGCCTCACCAGATAAGGATATAAATGCGCTAAACCACCTACTCGGTCCAAAATGGGCCTCAAGAGAATATGCAGCATCAGCTGCAATGGAGGTTAAATCGAGTGTCTCCCTGAGGAGTTGTATATCCTCCGGGGTTATATCCGAATAGCCGAACCTAACGAGGTGATCTGGAACGAATCCTCGCCTTTCGGCGCTTTCTGAGTCCATAGAGAAAACGGTCACTTTTGAGCTGAACAGCTGTTTCAGACCTTTTACGTCATAATTACTCTCACTGGTGCCCTTCCAACCATACTCATTATGCATATCAAATATCAGGTTACTCGCCTTACCACTCTGTAGAATTCCAATCAAAAGCAACCTAGTCAAGAATGTCTTTCCTGTACCACTTTTACCAAAAACACCATTACTCCTTTTCACCATTTCATCAAGATTAAGGCAAAGTTTCGCCTCCATATCAAGAGGACTACCAATCCAGAATCCTCCGTCAGCCTCAGAACCAAAGACGCTATTGATATCCTCTTCCGTGGCTTCCAAAACTTCTGAGAAATGAGATGGGATAGTTTTTGCAGGCATTGGTCCTGTGGAATCTGATTGTTGATCAATGCCAATGGTCAGCATGGGCTCTACAGTTATTGCCCCATACGCTGACGTTCCACTTAAAGTGTCTCTTATGAATTTGTCTGAGACATCAGGAAGATTGAATTGCAAAGAGGGATCCGACGATTCCAATGCTATGTCCGTTACGACCCCAAAAAATCTATTTTCCCGACCTTGAATGACAACATTGGAACCTACTTTTATCCCCTCCACAGAAGAAGTACTATTTAGACGCACCTTTACTCCCTCACCAAGTGATCCGGCGACAACCACTCCAAGCTTATTCAAGTCAATCATTTGGAATCCTCCTAAGAATTCCCTCGAGCCGTCTTGTGTCATTTCCAAGGAGCAAAGCCAAGCGCCTGGCTGACTCAGCCCGGAGTTCCGTCTCTTCAGGTAAAGCCTGACAAGCATGTCTAATAAATGCTGCCACTACGTCATCCGACTGGGGCAAATTAGCAGCTAATATTGAGCTTATAAAGTCGAGTGATTTAGCGAAAGTCGAAATTTCACTATTGTCACACTGCGTAACAAACGAATGAATTCTGGGCGGTCTTGGTGGCAAATATGTTGTTATCTGAGAAGAAACTTCATACCCCACGATCGTGGTTCTGAAGTTTGTCGTAAGCAATCTGTTCAACTGCGGGTTTTGGTCATAAACCAATTCTTCAGAAGCCAATCCTTCACCTCTTGCAACGGGCCGCCTCGTCGGGTCTAGTCCAGAAGTGTGAGAGTAGCTGACAACACCATAGACAGAATTCACTTCTCCTGCTTTTACCAACGATCCAAGAGCCGGGGCACCATACAATTCATAGCATTGAGTTGTGAATTCATTGGTGTCACTTTCAATTACTTCCCCAATTCTCAAAGGGTATTCGTTGGATGGGGTGTTCATATCAACCATATTACAACCATCTTAAACGTTTTGACCTGTCCTTCTGGGATGTTGTGAACTCTATTCCATTGTTCTCTAAAACCTCTTCGACAAGGTTGAGAAAGTAGCGGCGATCTGCAGTGGATATGACCGCCTGCTCATGGGCCTCCATCAAAGCCGTTGGGTATCCCCTACCTTTCCTACATTGCTCCATAACAACTGAATGAACAAGATCTACGTCTTTTCTCTTGGCAGACGCCCAAGAGGGCATTTCCACTCTGGCCATTTCATATCCCGTGTTTAAGTAAAAAAAGGTTATCTCATTATCGCCATAGTAATTCTTGGCCATATGAAAGTTACTACTGAACAGTTCAGATCTCTCTCCATCTTTCACCGTCACAGACATTAAATCTCTATCCAAGAGCCCTTCAGCTGCGCTATCACAAGGTCTAGCACCCTTCCTGATCTCCCCACAGTGGTACAAACAGTCGGATTTCTCATAAGGACAGGCAAGTAGGCGGATCCCATCTATGATCTCATCACTCCCTGGAAGACTTATGTAACTCGCCACTACAATCTTTTTTTCCTGAGCCGCAAGCTTAATGTCATCAAGCGCTCTTATGAATCCCTCTACCAACACATTGTCTATCACAAAATCGGGTATTCCAGGTCTTAACAAATCCAGCAAAAGTAAAGTTCCATCTATTAGGCCGACAAAGGGAATGTCTTCAACACTGTCAGGTTTTGAATTTTTCAAAGCCGCGGCCAAAGTTTCCATCTCTTTTACGGACCGAATGGCTCCCAATATTGTGCCTTGTATCTGTAAGAATTTATGAGGATTATCTGGATCACTCAATACAGTTTGATCCGGCGGTACAAATAGTTGAGGGTCACTTGATAGGTAAGCCTCTGGTACGTCCCCATACCTGAGACGAGCCGTACCAGTATTGATAAGAAAACAGTCAACAGGTATATGACGGTTTACATCGATATTGGAACCATCAACCCCAATTACAGTATAGTCACTAGGAAGAGATGGTTCTTTTATAGATTTTGATGGATTTTCTGGAAATACTGGAGGAGTCCACTGAAACACACCAGAGGAACTATCCGTTTTTTCCAAAAATATTTCTCTTCGAAATTCTTCAAGGACCCTTACTGCTTCTGCAAGACGGTCATTATGCGCGGACGAAAAATTATTAAGCCCGGACATCATCGCATCCAACTGGTAGGCCGTCCTCTCTAAATCAAGAGCCAATCAATATACCCCAAACCCGTCTTTAGTAAATGTAATTGAAACTCCTGAATGGGATAGAGAAGTTCCTGGATATCTTTTCAAGAGCCCTGAAACCTGTGAATATCTTTTATGAAGGGAACTATCGTGCTGGGAACGATTTTCCGGCACATTAAAACCAAAAAGACTGGATTGAGAATTTCCGCTTAAAAACTCCCGAAAAGAATTCAAGAACATCTTGCCTATTTCTTCTGTGAGCTCAGACAAATCGTCTTGTGAATCAGAACGTGTAAAAAACAGCCTGATAATGGATTGCTCATCGGAAAAAGTAATTATGCTGGACAGTACAGGTGATGGCTTCTCAGACAATAATTGGTTAGTTTGATTTGATGATTGTGCCAATTCTCGTATTGCCGCCTGGATAACTCGAAGAAGATTTGAAACATACGACACCTGTAGTGTGCGAACAGGAATCGAAATACCTATAAAGTTGGAATTCTCACTATTTGAGTTCATGAATAGTATGTACCGCCAATTCCTATTTCTTTACGATGGATGAGGTTACCTGAGAATACGGGAATCTCCAACCCTCCGTGTAATTTGCTGATGATCCAAGTAGTCCATTAAGGCAAGAGCATATTTTCTGCTGGTGCTGAACATATCTCTTACATCCCCCACAGTTATCTCCCCTTCATCATTAATACGTTGCCGGATCACGTCAAGCATATGGTTGTATGCAGAAGTCGTAAATACAATTCCATCGCCAACCCGTACTACAAGACCCTGCTCAATAATGAAACCAACCATTTCTTCATCGAGTTCGAGATTTGTAGGAGGGGAATAAGGACTTTCTTCAAGTTTCGATAAATAAAGCTTCACTATCTTTTCCTGGGCCGGTTTTAGTGAAGGACGGTAGCCATAGAGACTGACCACCGATGAATCCTCGTCAACAATATCTCTCTTTGCTAGTAAAGAAATCAAGTGATTGTACTCGTTATTTGCCAAATTTAATCTGCTTCTTAGTTCTTCTCTTTGAGCTCCCATTCTCAAAGGAAACTTATCGTGATACTCCGAAATCCACCCAACAACTGATGAGGATATTTTCTCTAAATTGAATGAACTGTAATACAACCCTCCACCTATTTCGACAATCAAACCGCCCTCCTCCATAGAGAAAAGCTCGCTACGAACCTCAGACAGATTAATTCCCGATTTCTCTGCCATTCCCGCGGCGTCTAAAGGAGATCCCTCAGAAGATTCCAACGTACTTAAAATAATGTCCGAAGCAGCATCTGATTCCAATGATTCAAGCCTTTTTATTGTTGGAATATGCTTTCGTCGATGTCGTTTAGCGTGTGTATCTACCACCACTCCCCCACCGAGCGTCGTCATGTTTGAACGAATAACGAAATAATCGCCCTTGACTACAGGGGTGGAAGTGTTAGGTTTTATCTGAGCCCAATACGAAAACCCCGGTTCGCCTTTATCGTCCTCAAGAAGGCGCAGTCTAGCAATTACCTCGCTGCTTCCCGTATGCAACGTCACAAACATGTTGTGGCTCAAAGTATTAGGAACATCATCTAAAACATCCAGTTTAACGTCAAAGGCTTCACTAGATCGCAACCATCCAGGAACCGTGAGCACCTCCCCTCTTCTTATCTGATCCTGATCTATTCCACTGATATTTGCCGCAACTCTCGTCCCTGGAAGCACCATATTTTCTTTTTTCTTATGGCTTTGTAAACCTCTGATTCTTCCTTTGTGCCCTGAAGGTGACATCTCTATTTCCTGTCCTATCTCCAGAGATCCATCTAATAAAGTCCCTGTAACTACCGTCCCAAATCCAGAAACGGTAAAAGCTCTGTCCACCGGCAATCTAGGCCGACCATTGTCCGGCCGATTCTCCGATGTGGCGAACATCTCATCAATTGCATCTATAAGATCCTCAATCCCAGCTCCGGTTTCAGCGGAAACGGGATATACAGATGAGTCCTCCAAAACTGACCCCTCAGTCAATTCCTCAATATCCATTGTGACCAGATCAACCCACTCATCATCGACAAGGTCTATTTTCGACAATACAACAATGCCAACCGGAATTTTAAGCAGATCTAGAATTGCAAGATGTTCCCGCGTTTGAGGCATTACCCCTTCGTCCGCTGCGACAACAAGCATGGCCATATCTATGCCAGCAATTCCCGCCAGCATGTTATTNACAAATTTCTCATGCCCCGGAACATCCACAATTGATATTTCTTGACCTCCGGGCAGTGAAAACCAAGCGAATCCCAAATCGATGGTCATCCCTCGATCTTTCTCTTCTTGCAAACGATCCGGGTCAATTCCAGTAATGGCCCTTACAAGAGTAGATTTCCCATGGTCAACATGCCCTGCGGTTCCTATTACGAACATTCGAAACCTTCTTTAATATCCATTTGACTGAATAGCTACAGACCATCGAAGAATAGCATAGTCATTTCTATTAGATACTCTTACTTGGTCAATCAAAATATTCATATCACTCTCGTCGGAATTGCGCACCTCACACCCCTTTGTTATGTTTATCCCGAATTTTACTTATATGTTCGTTCTAGATTTGGGAGGCAGCGATGAGAGAGGTAGTTATCGTAAGCGGAGCCCGCACCCCTGTCGGTAGGTTTGGAGGATCATTTAAAGACGTCAGTGCTCCAGACCTGGGAGCTGCAGCTATAAAGTCTGCATTGGAGAAATCAGGGATATCGGCAGATATGGTTGATGAGGTTGTGATCGGAAATGCTGTGCAAGCGGCTGAGGCAGGTTACGCAGCGCGATTATCTTCTCTTAAGTCAGGAATACCAGAAGAAACGCCAACGATTGCAATAAATAGGCAGTGCTCTTCAGGCCTCGAAGCAATTAATATCGCAGCTCAGTTGATAAAAACCGGTGAAGCCGACATAGCAATAGCCGGAGGAACTGAGAATATGAGCCAGGTGCCATATCTCATTGACTACAAGGCACGCTTTGATGGTCTGAGAATGGGAGACTCGACTTTAATAGACGGACTCACTGATGGGCTTGGGTGTCCAGTCAATAGATACCATATGGGTGTGACAGCTGAAAATGTTGCCGAACGTTTTGGGGTATCCAGAGAAGAACAAGACGAACTTGCATATATCAGCCATCAGAGATCCAGTACTGCAATCGCAGAAGGCAGATTTACCAGCCAAATAACTACGGTAGATGTCCCACAAAGAAGGTCTGATCCGATACAGGTACACACCGACGAAGGTCCTCGATCTGATACTACCTTGGAGGGTTTATCAGGACTGAGGCCAGTTTTCAAAAAGGATGGGACGGTAACTGCAGGTAATGCTTCAAGCATCAATGATGGAGCTGCTATGGTAGTGATGATGTCGGAAGAAAAAGCAAAGTCACTTGGAATAAGTCCCCGAATGAAATGGACTGCTCGTGGAGTTGCCGGTGTAGAACCGGCAATAATGGGAATAGGACCTGTTCCCGCTGTAAAAAAAGCGGTCGCCCGAGCGGGAATGTCAGTCAGTGACATAGACGTTATAGAACTAAATGAAGCTTTCGCCTCTCAGGCACTATATTGCATCAGGGAATTAAATCTTGATATTGAAAAAACTAACCNGAATGGAAGCGGAATAAGTCTCGGGCATCCGGTAGGAGCCACTGGCGCGATAATGACTGTTAAATTGATGGAGGAGATGGAACGAAGTGATTCCCAACTTGGCCTCGTAACGATGTGTGTAGGGGGTGGCCAAGGGGTAGCAACCGTATTTGAGAGGCTCAATTAATACACAAAATCAAAAGGGATCGAATAAAGTGATGAAAGCTAACGACACAGGCGTAAAAACAGTGTTGGAGAATATGGAAGTCATCGTAGCCTCTGAAGGGGGAGCCTTAGAATTCATATCCCTCGAAGACTCACAATTAATCGTNAAGTACATAAAGGGAGTAAATGAGGAATGTCCGGAATGCGTTCCAGACCACGAAATGGTTCAAATGTTGATGGAAAACTCCCTGACAATCTATGCGCCACATGTAAGCTCAGTCGAGATTAGATAGAAGGTCTTTATGGATATGGATTTAACCTGTATTTCCAGTTAGATTCGATTGAGTGTCCCTTAACAAGTCCAAATACTTCAATCCTGAGCCAGTATTTAATAGAAGTACCCTTTCATCAGAACCTATAGATCCTCTGCTCATCAGTTGGGTGAGAGCCACTGCCGTTGCAGCACCTTCAGGACAAATAAACATTCCTTCTGCCGATGCAACGGTCTTCATCATTGAAAGAATATCTTGATCGGACACCGCGAGAGCAGCTCCCTGACTTTCCCTAATTGCTCCTAGTATCAAATAATCGCCTATAGCACCGGGCACTCTTATACCTGCAGCAAAGGTGTTCGCATTTTCCCACGGCTCGGCAAATTCATCACCATTTTCAAATGCTCTTACAATCGGAGCGCAGCCGTCTGACTGAACTGCGTACATTCTGGGCCTACTCCCATCAATCCATCCCAGATCCTCCATCTCCTGGAACGCTTTCCACATACCAACTATTCCAGTTCCTCCACCAGTAGGATAAATTATTGCATCGGGCAATTCCCAATTGAATTGCTCCGCAATTTCATATCCCATAGTTTTCTTCCCCTCCACCCTGTATGGCTCCTGCAAAGTAGATACATCAAAAAGATCCATCTCTCCAGCTTTCTGTCGAGAAATAATCCCCGCGTCACTTATCAACCCATCAATAAGATTTAAATCCCCCCCAGTGAAATATACTTCTACCTGGTTCGCTTCTGGAGCATCCTTAGGCATAAACACATATGCATCTATGCCGGCACGTGCAGCGTAGGAAGACATAGCACCTGCCGCATTTCCAGCAGAAGGCATCGTCAATCGCTTTAGTCCCAATTCCTTGGCTTTCGAAACCGCCGCCGACAATCCTCGTGCTTTAAATGATGCCGTTGGGTTTATACCCTCATCTTTAAGAAATAGGTTTGATGAGCCCAATTTTTCGCCTAATGAAGGCATATCGAATATAGGCGTAAATCCTTCTCCAAGAGTAACCACATTNTTTTCGTCAAGAATAGGCATCATCTCAAAATACCGCCACATGTTTGACTGGCGGTAAGGTAATACTTCTTTAGTAAAAATTTTCCTGGCAGATTCTAAGTCGTACCGTGGATACAACACTTTCCCGCAGTCTACGCATAGTCTTTGAGGCTCGCTGGAAGAATGTATCTTTCCACAATAAGTACATTCCAGATGTGTAAAAAAACTTTTCATTAACAATCCATTTCTTAAACTAAGGTAAATATTCACATAATTCTAAACAGCAAAATCACTAACTGGTTTTCTCTTTAGATGTTCACGAGCTATCATACAACGGCTTCTTAAGACGCTCAGTTTCAAATATGGTGATTCTATTTAGTACCAAGGGGTAACAAAATGCCTACCGTAATAGAGCAGCAATTTATCAACCTACATCCCGGTTCCAGATTAAGACACGAAACCGCTAAAGAAATGTTCCCTAGCGGTGTAACTCATGACGCTAGGAGGCAGCATCCTTTCCAACTGTATTACACCCACGCTAACGGNCCCCACAAATATGATGTCGACGGCAACAAGATAATAGACTTTTGGAGTGGGCACGGCTCGCTAATTCTGGGCCACTCTCATCCAGACATAGTGTCAGCGGTACAAGAGCAGATTACCAAAGGAACTCACCTGAGTGGCTCCACTGACCTAGAGATAGAATGGGGCCAAATGGTTATGGATTTGATTCCCAGCGCGGAAAAAGTCAGATTCCACAGTTCTGGTACCGAAGCGGACATGATGGCTATCAGGATGGCCAGAGCATACACAGGCAGAAAAAAAGTTATCAAATTTGAAGACCACTTTCATGGNTGGAGCGACTACGTATCTTTCGATGGNGATGGTATAGGAGGCATTCCCGAGGAGATTGCGGAAACCATGATAGTGATTCCGCCAAACGATATTTCAATAGTCAAAAAAATATTGGGTGAAAATGATGACGTGGCTGCTGTAATACTAGAACCAACTGGCGCTCATATGGGGCTTCACCCGATAGTTCCNTCATTTCTGCAAGAACTTAGGANCGTTACTAGCCAAGAAAATATTGTATTGATATTTGATGAAGTCGTTACTGGTTTCAGAACCTCAAAAGGCGGAGCCCAGAGCTATTACGGCGTAACACCTGACGTTACAACCTTGGCCAAAATCCTGGGCGGTGGGTTACCCGGTGGAGCGGTGGCGGGTAAAGCGGAAATAATTAACATGATCGAGCCTTCCGGAGATCCTGAATGGGACAGGAACAGGCGCATAGCCCACAACGGAACATTCAATGCGAATCCCTTATCAGCAGTCGCAGGTATAACCGCTTTGAAACTCTTAAAAAATGAACCGATAAACGATTTAGCCAGCTCCATGGGCCAAAGGCTAAAAGAAGGTTTGAATGGTCTTCTTGCTAAACTTGAGATTCCAGGATGCGCAAGTGGAATTAATTCTCTCATACACCTTCGCCTGGGCGTAGACCATGAATGTGATAGAGAAATATGCCTTATGACTGATCAAAATATGAAGGTCACCACTAACAGTGCCAGAAATTCACAATTAAACCTAGCATTGTTAAATAGAGGGGTTCATTCTGGAACTCGCTTCATATTAAGCTCTACTCATACCGAAGAAGATATAGATGCATCTGTAGAAGCATTTGAATTAGCTTTCACCGATCTAAAAAATCAAGGAAGTATATAGAACTGAAGGAAGTTTCAATGATTGAAAAAGACCTGATAGTGATAGGTGGAGGAGCAGCGGGGATGTCCTCAGGCATATTTGCGTCCCGATTAGGGTTGAACACTCTGATTCTTGAACAATTAATGCCAGGTGGTCAGGTGATTAATTCTGAAAATATTGAAGACTATCCAGGATTCCCGGAAGGAATATCTGGGGCAGAACTGGCAGCAAAAATGCAAGAGCAAGCGATGGCTAATGGGGTAAATGTTGAGCTGTCAGAAGTAACAAGTATTTCCCCTAAAGACAATGAATGGCTAGTCCAAACCACCGATGGGCTTAAAAGCTCGAAAACAATAATAATCGCGGGTGGATCTAGTCTCCGCAAACTCCAAGTTAAAGGGGAAGAGGACTTAGTAGGCGCCGGTGTGTCGTATTGCGCTACTTGCGATGGTGCTTTTTTTATTGACCAAAATGTTTGCGTGGTTGGAGGAGGGGACTCAGCCCTTGAAGAGGCCCTAACACTTACTAACTTTGCTGCCAGCGTAGATATCTTTTGCCGTGACGAAAACCTTCATGGCCAAAAGGTACTTCTGGACAAGGCAAACTCAAGTGACAAAATTAATATCCATACCAACGTAGAAGTTACTGAAATACACGGCAATGAAATTGTGGACGGAGCATCTCTNAGGAACCTAGTTTCGGGCGAGACTACCCGTATGGACATAGCCGGAGTTTTCATTTTTGTTGGGCTGAAACCAAATTCAGATTATTTATCGACCGCGTTAGAGCTAGATGCGGGAGGACATATAAAAACCGATTCCCGCATGAGAACGTCCAAGGTTGGAATATTAGCGGCTGGGGATATAAGAAGCGAATCGGCGTCTCAATTGATCTCAGCTGCTGGGGATGGAGCAACCGCAGCAATAACAGCATTCGAATACGTAAAATCTGGTAATTGGACCATGGAGTAAGCTCTTTTGAACTTGATTCTGATCGGAGTGGGCGGAGCCTTGGGCGCTGTGTCTAGATATGGCATCGATAAACTCATAACCGGAATAATAGGCCAAACAGTTCTTGGTACCTTCGCTGTAAATATCTCCGGGTCTTTAATGCTAGGATTAATCGCTGGAATAGCTTCGTCGAGAAGTAACTTACCAGAGGCCTATACAATGCTAATGGCAGTAGGATTCTGCGGTTCATTCACCACATTCTCAACTGTCACGGTATCTAGCTTTCGTTTGTTTGAAGATGGAGATTATATGACAGCGTCTACAAATATATTTGGAAGTATTATTGTAGGTCTGATAGCTGCAGGGATTGGGCTATGGCTTGGAAGACAGTATTTCTAGTCTGGTTCTGGTTCTGGTTCTGGTTCCAAATCTAAAAAAAATGATCTGACTTTCTCAGCCTCGTGGGTTCCCATTTCCTTCCTGCCATAACATACCTGAATAAAAGAATGAGTAATCTCAAATACAGCTTCATATCTAAAAACAGTAGACAGTATTTTCACCATCTCAGCTGGAGTTGAATCAATAGTCCTTTCGATTCCCTTTCGGCTCCCTTTATCAAGCATACGGTAATAGTATTCGAGTACCGACTTCGTATCTTCATTTATACCTTCGGGCAGGTTAAAAACTTTGGATCCAGCTGAGGACTTACTCAGTGATGGCAAAAGCCCTCTGGCCAATCGCAAGAAATCCTTTAAAGGGTCGATTTTTTCGGGACTAATTACACGGTCAGATTCGAGAGGTTTCCTAAGCCATCTAACTCTTCTCGAGAAGGCAAATCCAAGAATTGCAACCAGTAAAAAAACTCCTAGTAAAATAATCGAGATTTCAAATATATCTGCAAAAATAGATGAATTATCTTCAACACCAGGTTGGGCAATTTGGCGAGCAGGCATGCCCAATTCGAATGATGTCCCCTGCCTACTCACATATTCCTCTGCAGAAATGGGATTTCCAAATATCCATAATAATCCCTTAATTAGATACTCTGCCAAATATGCGATTGGAATCACAACCACATAAATGAAAACCTTCCCTATCCATCCAATTACAATAGTTATTGGAGAGGCAATGGCCTCTAAGATTTCTGGTCTTATAAAGCTGAAGAAAACGCCAAACCCACCTATTAACGCGACCACTAACCCAATTACTTTTAGCCAAAACCTTCTACTAGCAATACTCCCAACCGATGGTCTAATCCTTCCAACAGCTAGCCCAGAAAGGGAAAACACAAAGAAAAGAAGCATTAAAAATTTAAGCCCTAGGTTAGAGGGGTGGAAAGCATCCACTACCGCACCTACAGCCAGTACTAATATTCCAACCCTAAAACTTCTCGAAAGGGATTCCAAAGGAAAATCGGTTCCGGAGGATAATCCTCCCTTCAACCACGAAAAGGCTGAGAATAAAAATCCAAGTACCAAAACCACTCCAACCTCCCCATCAGAATATTCCCATTCACCGACCCCTTTAATCCAGCTAATGGAGAAAGCCGCTTGATCTGGAATGTTCACGTATCCTACGGTGACATAAACCAGAATAGAACCAATCATTGCTTGTATAACAAACGCAATAAAGTTATTTATTCTGAGGAATGAAATTCCCCGAGAACTGTACATAGAAGAGGCATATAGAATTACACAAGCTCCCCAGGGGATTGGACTATTTCCTACCCCTGCAAGGATTCCCAGCATGGAATAAATTACATATAGCCAAATACTTTCGGAAAAAATTAAGGCTGCGAATATTAACCTATCCTGAGACGAATTCACTTTCTTGCTCCATGGACTTGAAATATGATCCTATCTCGTAAAGCAAAACTCCCTCGGGCAAAATAGGGCAACTATCATCCGCTACGTAGAGAACAACTATTTTGTAACCCGTTTGGTGTAGTCGAGTAATAATCCCAATAAAGTCNTCGGTCATCATTGCGACGGTTATCACTAGAGTTGAACCAGTTGGAAAAGTTTTAGAACTCGTAGAAAGATTTTCAGTCATTGACCCCATTGGAAGAGGCCTAATGGTTGCCAATACCTCCAATATAATCATTAACTGATCAACAGAACTTGAAGCAGGAATATCCATAGGCCTATCTGAAAGAATAGGTGTTCCATTTGAGAAAAGACCCATCGAGTAGCCTTTTTCTGCACAATAGGAAGCTACAGAAGATGCGGCCGTGATAATCCTCTCTAGATTTGCCACCGAATACCCCTCCCAAAAACGAAGGGTTGTTTCAATAGCCACAATCAAAATGACCGTGTGCGAAGAGCTCGGTTCAAATGTCCTGACTTTAAGGGTCGTTGACCGAGCAGTCGACTTCCAGTCAATAGTTTTCATGGGGTCTCCATCCTGGTAATCCCTTATACCAGATGGTCTCGAAGGGTCATGAAATATGCGAATCCCATTTTCTACTTCACCCAGTGGGCGCAATTCAGGTAAGCCGATATTTGGAAGGGATACTACAGTGGGATAGACCAGCACATAATCGTCAGAGTCTCGTCTTTCAAAACAATCAAACAACCCAAATACATCACCGCTGGCTATGGAACTTGGCCCCAACTTGAAATATCCCCTTTTTGTTCCCGTTAACGTATATTCCCACCTAACTTTTTCGTACCAAGCTAAAGAGGTTGAGTGTCTCATGTTCATAGTCTTGGNATTAGGGCTATATAATAGCTCTATACCAGTGATTTCCAGGTCTTCGGGAATCTCATCATCAATGTCTATTCTGGAAAGTGGAATAGGTTTCATATTTGAAAGTTCTATCGTAAGAGAAACAGATTCTCCTTTGAAAATCCTGTTTTGAGTCATAATACGTTTGTATTTCAGCTCTCGGAGTGACAACTCGTTCCAGACCCAAGAAATCCCGGCGACAAGAAGACCCATTACACCCAAACCAATTACGAGGGATCTTCCTGAAAAAATGCCTATGAATATTAGGAGAACGAATATCCCAATCCACCAGTCATGCCAAACTCTCTTAAACACTTTGACANACCCACATTACCGCAGAGAAAAAATAAGCATAAAGATATATCACTCCCTTTCAATTGGTACAGGGACGGANGAGACTATATCTGCAACAATGGAGGACTGTGAGTACCCTCGTAATCTANNGTTNGAAGTAGGGATAATTCTGTGCGCTAACACAGGTTCTGCNAAATATTTCACATCATCAGGGATTACAAAATCCCTACCAGATATTGCGGCCTGCGCCTGCGACGCTTTAAAAAGGGCAATAGAAGATCGTGGACTCCCACCTAAAGTTACTCTTTCGTTTTCGCGACTTATCCTGATTATGTTCATTACATATCTTCGCATCTCATCTTCAACAGTAACGTTAGAGACTTCAGCCTGAAGAGCTAGTAACTCCTTTGTATTTATTGCCGGCTTTTGGTCAGGAAGGTTTTCTTTTGCAGAAAACCTTAAAACTATAGCCTCCTCTTCCTCCATTGAGGGATATCCCATACCAAGCCTCAGCATAAACCTGTCAAGTTGAGCTTCAGGAAGCGGGAACGTCCCCTCCATATCAATAGGATTTTGAGTAGCAATGACANTAAAGGGTTCTGGAAGCAACCTGGTTTCTCCATCAAGGGTAACCTGACCTTCTTGCATGGCTTCCAGAAGAGACGATTGAGTTCTAGGTGTGGCACGATTAATTTCATCGGCTAACACAATCTGGCTGAAAACCGGCCCCTTCCGAAATTCAAATTCGTGTTTTTTCTGATTAAACCAATTAATACCCAACACGTCTGACGGCATCAAATCAGGTGTAAATTGTATCCGNCCGAAGGTGCATTCGAGCGCCCCAGCTAATGCCCTAGCAAGAGTGGTTTTCCCTATCCCCGGTACATCTTCCGCCAAGATATGCCCTTTACACAAAACTGCGACAATGGCTAAATCCACGACATTTTTTTTACCGACTACTACGCTATTTATGCTGGCTCTAATTTTATCAATCGAATCCTGAAAAAAAGAAGTCGGCAAATTCATCTCCCCACCATAAAAGATGATAAAAATTATTAGTTAGTAACGGCGCCTAAAATCGACACTGATGCTAAGTATATAAGACTACAAACAAACCATACCTTTACACAATACGTTGAGTCTAAAATGCTCTATACTGAATTACTGTTGGTTAATGCCCGGTGGTGTAGTGGTAGCACTAAGGACTTTGAATCCTTCGACCCAGGTTCGAATCCTGGCCGGGCAGCCAACACATTATCTACCTCATAGACAACGTTTCAGCTAATCTTTTTTCTAGTTTCAGACCTGACTGGAAGGGCAAATCTAATCCCAATAAAACAGATTTTCTCGCAAGGGAAAGCGCGTATTCATCGTATCCAGAAAGTAGTTTGGATACTGACAAGCATTCGTCTAATAGTTCTGAAGTGCTAACCACCCTGTCCACCAGTCCTATCTTCCTTGCCTCTTCCACTTTCATCACTCTATTACTCAATATAAATTCTAAAGTGCGAGACGTCCCAATTAGGCGTGGCAAAGTTTGAGTGCCGCCCGCCGCCGGAACCATACCAAGAGCTACCTCAGGCATACGAAAAACGCAATTATCGGCAGCTATGCGCACATCACAGAGAGAAGCGATTTCAATGCCTGATCCAATTACATATCCGTGAAGTGCCGCCACTAAAGGCTTTGGCTGAGTGTGAAAAAGCCCCCATAAGTCCCTTTCCCATCTCACTGACCGTGCAATAACCTGTGAAGGAGCCGTACCAAATTCCGTTAAGTCTGCTCCCGCACAAAAGCCTCGTTCTCCAGATCCCCTCAAAATAGCCACTTTAGCATTCGGATCATCTTTTAGGAGATTAAGTGTCTCGTAAAGCTCATCCCTCATTTGAACAGAAAACGCATTTATATGAGAAGGACGATTCAAAGTAATAATCGCTATATCGTCAGAGCATTCATACAAAACAACAGGATTTTGAATACTAATTAGTCTCCTTTAAAATTTGGGTCCCGCTTCTCCAAAAACGAATTTATCCCTTCAGTCCTATCCAAGGTACTTTGCAATATGACACTCATGTCCGCCTCCAAATTCATGCCTTGACGCAAAGTCATGTCAACGCCAGTGTAAATCGCTTCCTTGAGATACTGGGCTGCCCTGGGCCCATGTGTGGAAATTTTTCCCGCTATACAATAAGCGTCCTTCAGAGGATCAGTAGCTGACACTCGGTGGACCATACCCATCTCAAGTGCCTCCGGTGCTTTGACAACTCTGCCAGTTAAGATAATCTCTAAAGCCCTGCCTTGCCCTACTATTCTAGGTAATCTTTGGGTGCCGCCGTCGGAAGGTATCACCCCCTGCATTACATGGGACATGGAGAATTTACTTTTTAAACCACAAATCCTTACATCACACGCCAAAATAAGCTCCAGACCAAGACCGTGGGCATTCTCAGAAATAACTCCCAAAATAGGTTGTTTTATCGCTGAGACAGAAGGCGCTAAGCTAAAGTTGTTTGCCGACGAGCTTGAAACAAAATCGGAAGAAGAAGAGGTTAATATCACAACTCTAACGTCGGAATCCTGTGAGACGGCAGCGCAACAGTCTTCGAACTCCCATTGAATAGAGTTATTCATATTGCTATTGGGCAGCCTCAAAACCACTATCTTGCCATCGTTAAAACGTTCTATATTTATCATCTCGGCTGCGCTGTGGAGTCCGTCACAGTTTCAGAGTTAGCTGCACTTCTAGTTGAGAGCACTTCATCTACCCCATTATTCTTTTTTATATTGGAAAAATACACGATGAGCTCCTTTGTAGAAGCCGCTATAGGAGGTCCTAAAATCACTCCCCACAACCCACCAATTTCACTGCCTATCACAATGGAGACTAAAATCAACAATGGGTGAATTTTGATCGCAAAACTCTGAATCCTAGGAACCAAAAATGCTCCCTGCATTAGTTGAATTCCTCCGTAGAGCAACAAAACCCAAATAAACTTATCTGGAGAGGTTGAAAGTACGACCACTAAAGCAGGAATAAATCCAAGCCAGGCCCCTATTATGGGAATGAATTCAAACATCCCGGCCACTACTCCGAGGAGTATCGCGTAATCAATCCCGATCAAGATTAAACCAATCGAGATGAAAAACCCAACTACAGCAGCAAGAGTCACTTGAGCTCTCACATATGCCCCAACTACACGATTCAAAATTCTTAGAACATACACTACATGTATCTGAGAGTCAGCAGGGAAAATATCTACGAACGACTCTCGTACCTTCTCTCTGTCCTTCAACAAATAAAACACAAATATTGGGACCACAATTAGACCAATAACAAGAGTAAAAGCGTGTACAGCGGCTACAGCAACCCGGCCAAGAAAACCATGAAGGTAGGAGAGCACTATGTTCCCTAGGTTGTCTATAATCCACCCAATGGCAGCGAGAATACCACCTATTTCTGATCGTAGCGGCTCAGGAATGCTGTTTGAGTATTCTTTATTCCAACCCTCCACGCTGTTTATAGCTTCGGTAACAAACACTGGTAATTTACTAATGAGTTCTGTTGATTGAGCGAAAAGAGGCGGAACTATTAACAAAATTGCTCCTATCAACAAAATGATTGCCAGCAAATAAACTATGGCTATAGAAATGCCCCTGGATAGTTTTGGGTACAGAGTTTTTCCGGGTAAAACCTTTTCTACTATCCTTACGATAGGGTAAAGCAAATAGGTCAAAACAATGCCAATTACAAACGGAAACAGAGCCCCTTTCACGAGATACAAAACAAATACGACGACCGCCGCTATAAAAATGTAAAGCGCAATTTTGGCAGACTTTTCTAGTGATAGGCCCATAACTCTCCAACTGTATATGGAGTAAAACTGTGACGCTTACTGTGAAATATCAAACACTCCATCCTATACAGACCCAATTATGTAAAAGAGCGATGGGTTAAGCAACAATACTGGACAAAACCGGTAGCGAAGTCAGGTATGAACCTAAAATCATCCCTCTCTGAAACTATTAACTACTCCTCGACAAGGAATAGTAGATACCCCTTGAGACTCAACACTGAGTCCAGCCACAACTGAGGCAAAGTCAGATGCCTCCCGCAAATCTTCAGTCTCGAAGAATCTTACTGCAAAAGCAGCAGCAAACACGTCTCCCGCTCCTGTTGGATCAACTTCTGCAACATTTATTGATTCTGACTTAAAGGTGAATTCGTCCGAATAAACTCGTGCGCCGTACTTTCCATTTGTAACAATCAACACCTTGGCAAGTTTTCTCCAATTGGCAATATCAGTTGGTTCATAAGCATCCTGCTCGGAGCATATAGCGACATCAATGTTAGGCAAAAGTTCCGCGCCATCCCATTTGTTCGCATAGACTCGTCCGTTTTCCCCTACTCGCCTAGTCCAACCTTGAATAGAAGCCACAATCAATGAGTCTGGAAATCGGTCAATTATCTGGATTGGGATTTCATCAAGTAGTGGTGCAAGATGAAGTATAGGTACCTGGGTCCAAGCTTCTGGAAGCACTGATAGAGAGACAGGGTCGGCAATATCATGGGCGTACTGGATTCTGTTCCTTCGATCACTGGCACCGCTGTATATATTCTCGAATGTGGTAGTTAACCTTGAAACCGAGTATCGTACCGGACAGTTTTCAAGCTCGCTTGGGAAACTAAAATCTGGCGAGTAAGAGGTGAGTATCCCTGGCTTAAACCCTAGCCTATCCGCTGTCACTGACCCGTAATAAACAGCTCCCCCCGCAACATATCCAAAAGTAGAAATATCTTTAGCTATGTGCCCCACCGCCAGATATTGCACATCATCCAGGCTTACGTTCCAAATCCCCACCTAACTGGGAAAGATCACAATCTTGCGGTCACTTCCTGAACCGGAGCTTTCTGTATATACACCACTTTCATCAGCCAAGAACATATGCACAAGACGTCTTTCGCGAGGGTTCA
The DNA here is from genome assembly GCA_002696685.1 of Chloroflexota bacterium. The sequence goes on from NZSI01000024.1 coordinate 24,063, forward strand.
TCGGTTCCAACTCTATCGACCGACCCGTCCTAACAACCCTCTGTGAAACTCTTTCTGCAAGATTGTGAAGAGATTGCTTTCTTCGATCATCGTATCCTTCCACATCAACCGATACGTTTGTTCTTTGACCCATATTTCGACTAACCAGGAACCTGACTAGAAATTGAAATGATCGGAGGGTTTCACCTTTTCGACCGATTAAGAGACCTGAGTCGTCCCCTTCAATCTCAAACAAGGGACCACCACCATCTTCGTTATCAGCTCGACGTAAATTAGAAGTAACGTCGACTCCCATAAATTCAATCAACTTATTGATGGTTTCTCTCCCACTTTCAATTACATCTCCCTGTGATACGGAGACGTCTTCAGAAGAAGAGTCATCCAATACATTTTCTGAGGCCAAAACACCTTTCGAGATCCGGGTGACAACAACTTTCGCAGGCTCACTACCTATACCAAAAACACCAGACTTTCCTCTACTAACGACGTCTATTTCTACCTCGTCTCGCTCTGCGTCTAGTTCTCTTATGGCGATCTCGATCGCGTCTTCCACTGTTTTCCCCGTCATCTGTATTGAGTTCATATTGTTCACTCTCCTCGAGTGCAGAAGCTGAAGCGCCCGACAATGAAACGGCTGGCTCTGGCGGTGCAGTTCTCCTAAAATTTATTAAGTTTACTAGTGGATCCCATCCCGTTATAAAGCCCTGAATAACTATACCCACAATATTTGAAATAACCCAATACAGAGCTAGGCCGCTAGGAAACTGCATCGAGAAAAACCCAAACATTAAAGGCATCATCCACAGCATCATTTTATTGGTTGACGCCTGTTTGTCATCAGCCGCAGGCATCATAGTCATTTTCTGCATGAGAAACATCGAAACGCCAACCATAATTGGCAGAACTGGCAAGGTATCAGGACGAGCCAAGTTCAACCACAAGAAAGAACTATCCAAGGGAATAACATCTTTGACCATAGGCATCCAGGAGTATAAGTTGGTTGACAAACCAACCAAACTCTCAGGCGTGGACGGAACGGTTTTTATAATAGCTTGATAGAGTCCGATCCATATGGGCATCTGTATGAACATTGGACCAAGGCAACCAATTGGATTTACTCCCTGTTCTTTGTAGAGCTTCATGGTTTCCTGGGATTGTCTTTTTTTATCGTTCGAATATTTAGACTGAATCCCCTTTATTTTCGGCTGCAGAGCGGACATAGCTTTCATTTGCTTACTTTGCTTGACAGTGAGAGGCATCATTACCCCTCTTATAGCTATGGTAAATATCGCTATGGCAATTCCGAAATTGCTAAACGCAACGCTGTAAAGAAAAATCAACGAATTGATCATCGGCTGAACGATGACGGTGCCCCATATTTGACCAAATAATTCCACTAGGTAACCTTCAAGTACTCATAAAATGTATGTGACTAATAAATGCTATCAACAGGAAGGGGCCCAATCACTCGGATTCGGGATCTCTCCATCCTTCGCCTTGTCTGAAAAATACGGCGCATCCCACTTTTCATCCGGATTTCCATTTCCCTTTATTTGAATTGCTCTGATCGAATGATCTCTCACACTAAAATAAACGGAGTTCCCGTCAGAAGTGATAGGCGCCTCAATTTTTTCCCCTGTACTACACGTACCCATAATTATCCCGGAGGACAATTCTGAGATATAAAGATCCCCACCTTTGGAGCCGTAGGCAATCATGTCGGAGACAATTGCCGGTGAGCCCACAATAGCTCCTTTTGTCTTACTTTCCCATCTCAGATTTCCATCATTTTTGTCAAGTGCATACAAACTTCCATTCAAAGATGGGGCATACACAGCAGTTCTGTCCGTAACAGCTCTCCCCCAATACCAATTGGAGGCACCTGTAAATCGCCAGTTCTCAACCCCTGACATAGCATCCAATGAATAAAAGTTCCCGTCGAAGGACCCGATATAAACTTCTCCGTCTGAAACGAGTGGTGATGAGGCTACAGCAGCACCAGTCTCATATACCCACTTTGTAGCCCCGCCCTCAATACATGTGTTGCAGCTTAGATCAAGAGCATAAATGTTGTGATCGAGCGAAGAAAAGATCAAGAGATTCTCAAAAACCTGAGGAGTGGACCATATACTGGATCCTGTCTGAAATTGCCACTTTCTTTCCATTGTTACTTCTTGTCCACGGATAGAAATATCATAGGCATGCATAAAGCCGTCACTTGAACCAACGTACAAAACCCCGTCCTCTATCAAGGCCCCACCCACAATCTCATCCGCAATTGGCTCTGTTTCTAATAAAACCCCGTTGTCCAGTGCATAGGCGTGCATCTTGCCATCATAGGACCCAACAAAGGCAACACCCTTATAAACTGCTGGCGTTCCATATATGGCTCTCCTATCATCCTTATCCTCGTCTACCCGCAACAATGTCGGGGCCCAATCATGCCTGCCGGTTTCAACGTTTATAGACAGTAGTTGACCGTCCATACTACCGATAATGAGAGATTCATCTACGACCACACCGCCGGACCATCCTTGAGCGGTACCAACACGAGAGCAACCCAAAAAAACAACCAGTAACAATATGGTCAAAACTGAGTTAAATACCAATGTCCCGAACTTAGTCGACATATAGTGGTGATCTAAACTTTTAACCAAAGTACTTCCTATTTCAAGGAACCGGGTCATAGCCTTTAGTTCCTAGCGGGTTGCATCTAAGTATCCGTCCGGTTACCAAGACTGATCCCTTCCACAAACCATGTTTATCAATGGCTTCCATCGCATAAATTGAGCATGTTGGATGATGCCTGCAAGCTACGGGAAGATAGGGGGATATGGCTCTCTTATAAAAATTTATCGTCCAAATAGCACTTCGACTAAGTTTGTAGCTAATCATATTTTCCAACTGAAAGCCAATCGACAACACTCAGATATTTCATGCAACTAGGCTAAGATCTGCCTTATCAACAAGTCTAGACATGGAGCCACATACTTCCTGAAAAGAGGCAACACTGGCGTTACGGCGAGCTATAAATACAATGTCGTAGCCGGTTATTACATTCAGCAATTTCGCAGATTCTCTCATCCGTCTTTTGCATTTATTTCGTACCACTGCATTGCCTATTTTTTTAGAGACCACGAATCCAAATCTGGACTGGTAATCTTCATTAATCAGGAAATGAACTCTCCTACATGCCGCCAACACAAAAAAATTATCTGACCAGCTGTTACCCAGCACACGGACGTTAGCAAAGTCCGACGAAGAAGTGAGTCGCATTTCTTTTTGCATATACAAACTATACAACCATCGGAGCTAAACCTTGCGTTTAAAGTAATGGTTGAAAGATGAAACTCTAGGCAGAGTCAGTAACTAAACGACCCTATCCAAGCCACTATAATGCAACCAGACGTCTTAAAAGCCTCAAACAGTAAGCCTCTGACGTCCTTTAAACATACGTCGCTTTAAAACATTACGACCGCCTTTTGAGCTCATTCGTGATCGAAATCCGTGAACTCTAGCGCGTCTTCTTTTTCTAGGTTGGTAGGTTCTCTTGGGCATATCCTAGCCTCTCAAAATAACCTATCAATTGTACTTTTGGGATAATAGGGTGTCAATTTCATATGCAACTTAATCTTTACAATTTTTCACTCAATATAGACATGTATCACTAAAAATCAGAGTCTAGGGCTTTCCATCAGTACGGTTACACCCATATCAAAATATTTATCCCTTAATTTATAATCATAGCTTCGGAAACTAATCTTCGTGTGACTATTACCAAGTTGATCCAAGGCGTGTTCAACACAATCGTCCACTGTTCTCAGAAGAGGATTAGAATGGCTTTCAATATCAAATAATAGATCGTTAGGTCCCCATGTGAGGCAGTCCACACCCTCTATCGCAAGTTTCTTCACAGTAGTCACAGCCCTAAGAGATTCCATTTGTATAGACAGAAATCCTGTGGAGTTCCACCAATCCGCATATTCGATTCTATCCCCTCTCCCTTCTACGCCATATCGAGCTGCTCCTCCTACACTTCTTCCCCCTTTGTGGGGATAATAAAAGTAATGAACCGCTTCCTTGACAGTTTCTATATCTTCCACTTGAGGAACCTCTATGCCAACAGGTCCCAAATCGAGAATATTTCCGATAAGGTAAGAATGTCTCGTATGTTTTATACGAAACTGTGAGGGAATGCCCAAATCAGAGGCATAAGCACAAAACTGAACCAGTGTTTCCTCGTTGAATGGGCCATGTTGACTGTCAGTAAACACGAAGTCGTATTCGTCTTTTTGAATTATAGAGTCCATCTCAAGTTTGGTAGCGTTCAATGGAACGGAAACACCTATCAATTTTTCACCGTCACGAATACGTTGTTTAAGGCTTTTCTCAGCCATCGAATACACCTCCACTTACAAAATTAATAAGAAAATCCAAGTCAGCCAGTGAACAAGTAGAAAGAACCGCTATAAAGCCTATCTAGGTCATAACTCCAGACGGCATAAAAAACTCAAAATCATCGGAAGGACCGTAACCTGGAATTTCCACTAGCGAGACTCCTTCGCTCTGAATAGCCGCTCTGACAATTGTTTTATTGAATAAATGAATTGTATCGGAACCCAAAAATTCATCCACTGGCATCCATAAACATTCAGCAATTTCTTCTTCCTGCATAGTAATATTCTCACTCAGTGGCTTGAGCCGAGCAACAAAATATATGTCAGATTTCCCATATCTATATCCGTGCCAATGTCTGAAACATACTAGAGCCTCGAAGTCGGTCTTAATACCTGTCTCTTCTTCCACTTCCCTAACAGCAGCCGATGCCAAATGTTCTCCCTGGGTCAAAGCTCCCCCTGGCAGTTTATAAGAAGGACCTCTATCCCTAGATCTATATTTCTCCGAAACAACTAAAATTTCTCTATCTTTGTTTATAACCACGCCACCAACACCTGTGTAATGTGTTGCATATGGAGGTATAAAAGCTCCTGGATCAACGTCCAGCGTCATAGTTGCTGAATCATTGTCAGCATGATGGAAGTTGAAACCTTTTTCTCCTGCAACAGGTATAGCTGTCAAGCGATTTGGGAAGATTTCCAACCATGCTACTTTAACGTCAACAAGTTTCCAGGTTTGAAGTGCCCGATCCAACTGACCAGAAAATACCTTTGGGTCGGGATTAATCGATATTGGGTCTACAAGAGCTCCGCCAAAAGGGTTCATTTCCCAAGTTAGGTCTGTCATTAATATCCCTCCAGATAAAGCCGATGCGAAGTATATTGGTGGTTTGAACAAGTGGCAATCTTTAGAGGTTCCTACTGCTATATAATGCCCTCATTCCTCCTTGTTCAACCAAATTCCATTATGGAGTCCCAACATGAAACTTGTTCTAAAGGCTGACCGATTAATAGACGGTTCTTCTTCAAAAGTCGTACCAAATGCCGCCGTTGTTATTGAGGGAGAAACTATATCTAAAGTTTGCTCACAATCTGAACTAACTGAAATCGAACTAGCTGAGGCTCGAGTTATAGATAGTTCAGGTGGAACTTTAATGCCGGGTTTCATAGAAATGCATTCCCACATCCACTGTAGCGCAGAATCCGATGCATACACCCACATAACCACAGAGACGAACGAAACATTTCTACTTCGTGGTAGCCAAGCCGTCCGTTCATCTCTTTCTTCTGGAGTCACGACGATGAGGGATCTCGGCAGTAGGAATGAGGTTGTATTCCCTCTAAGACAAAGTATTGAGGAAGGAATCATACCTGGTCCAAGATTATTGGTCGCTGGGACTCCAATCACAACCACTGGAGGCCACTGCAACACTTTTGGGACAGAGGCTGATTCTAGCGAGCAGGTCGTCAGAGCTATCAGGAATCAATTTAAACTGGGAGCCGACCATATAAAAATCATGTCTACTGGAGGTGGATTTACCCCAGGAACTAACGTGCGAGCTCCTCAATACGACTGGACCACCCTAAGAGACGCAGTAAAAGACGCAGAAAGATTAGGTCTCAAGATGGCAGCCCACTGTCATGCGACCGAGGGCGTACGGAATTGTGTTAAAGCAGGCATACACAACCTAGTACATTGCTCTTGGTTATCAGAAAATCCTGAAGAATTATACGACTATGACCCTGATGTTGCGGATCAAATTGCGGAAAAAGGTATATATGTAGACCCAACGTTGGCACTTTCACACCTGAACAAACTTCGTGGACGTGTAAAGACACCAGACTCAGGGGCCATGGCCGATCCAGAAAGGCGATTTGAAATTCTCAGAGATATGTGGCACAGAGGAGTTAAATTTGTCACCGGTATGGACTCAGGAATGACAAATGCCCATTTCAACGACTTCGCATACATTCCTGAGGTAATGGTTAACAGTATGGGAATCAGTCCCATGGAAGCAATAACCTGCGCTACAAAAACATCGTCTGAGTGTCTTGGAAGAGATAACGAAATCGGAACCATCACGCCAGGGAAGTCAGCCGACGTTTTAATTATTAATGGAGACCCGTCAGTAAAAATAGAAACTCTCCATAACGTCGATACCATAGTGGCCAGGGGAAGCGTCATAAAAGAGTCAGGACAGCTCTTAATATAAAGTCATTGGGGAACGTCTAAGTCTTAAATCAGTTGCCCAACACCATAATACTGCTCGCCTTAATTATTAAGAACACTTCAGTGCCCGAATAAATACCTAGTTCTGATTGAGACAGAGAAGTGATTTCGACATAAATTGGCTCGCCTATATCACATTCCACCAGCACAGAACTATCGGTACTATGCACTTCCTTTACTCGAGCTGAAATTACGTTGCGAGCACTTAATCCAATCGGTTTAATTTTGCTTAGAATGATATCCGAAGCCCTTATCGACACTATGGCAGAAACCTCTTCTTTTTCTTCTCCTTCCGATCGCTCAATGGGAAGGATTAGTTTGGTATCACCTAACGCAATAGATTTCTGTCCATCAATACCGACAGGACTAATGGAACCCTGCAAAAGATTTTCAAAAGATGAAAAATCTGCTACCCGTTTTACATTTGAGTCCCTCAGCAAAATACTGACGTTTCCTTTACCTAGTACGCTTCCTTCTGACATTACAACCACCTGATGTGCCAAAGCTATCACCTCAGAAATCGAATGAGACACATATATCATTGGTATTCCTAATTCTCTGAAAATGATCTTTAGTTTTTGAATAATAAGGCCCCTAAACGGAGCGTCTAGAGAAGCTAATGGTTCGTCCAAAAGAAGTATGTCGGGAAAAGCAGCTAAAGACCTGGCTAAGGCGACTCTCTGCCGTTCACCCCCAGATAAATTTCTAGTATCCCTTTCCGACAAATATGCAATATCCAGTATTTCCATTACTGTCTCTAAGGAATACTTTCTCTTTTGCTCCGAAGTCAGGGAAAACCCGTAATTAATATTTTCTTTTACAGTGAGGTGGGGAAACAAGGCGGAATTTTGGACTACGTAGCCTATCCCACGCTTATTAGGTGAAACATTTATAGATCGTTCACTCGAAAAAACAATTCTGCCAAACTTAGAAATACAACCTTGATCTGGAGAAAGAAAACCAGCAATGCAATCCAAAAGAGTAGTTTTGCCACTACCGGAAGGACCAAATATTGCGGTAATTCCGTTTGCTATATCAAGTTGACAATCCAAGGTGAATTCTCCGAGGCGCTTCTTGACTCCCAGCCTGATTGCACAACCTGATTTAGTCATATCCCACCTTTGCTACCTGAACGAGACAACAACCAGTTATGAATCCCAAGAGAAATGACAGCTAAAAGAACTGAGATGGCCACGAGTTCAAAGGCATCTGAAGTCCTACCAGTTTGAACTCTAGCGAAGATTGCTAGCGGCAACGTCTGTGTAACACCTGGTATGTTCCCAGCAACAATAATCGTAGCCCCAAACTCACTTAAAGCACGAACAAATCCCAACAATGTGCCCGCTATAACACCCTGGTATGACAACGGAAGTGTTATAGAAAAAAAAGTTTTCATTGGGCCGGCACCCAATGATCTAGCAGATCTCTCGAGCCGAGGGTCCACTGCAGACATCGCGACGATGATAGAACGAACCATCAAAGGAAAAGACACAACGGCAGCGGCTAACGAAGCAGCTACCCAGGTGAATATGATATCGATCCCCAAAACGTTCTGTATAAAGTTCCCTATGGGACTTCGGCTGCCCAGTGCTATTAGTAGAGCATAGCCGGTGACAACGGGCGGAAGAGCCAATGGAAGAGAAATAAAAACTTCTAATACCAATCTTCCTTTGGGATTTCTTCTACCTAAAATCCACCCTATATAAAGTGCGAAGGGGAAATTTATAAGAGTTGCCGCTATAGCCACTTTAAGCGTTATATAGGTTATTTCTAGCATTAAATATCAGTCACAAACTAGCTAAGAAAATTGACGTCCGGCGTTACGTCAACATTTCGTTTCATTAATTTATCTTTTCTTTAACGGAGGCAAATCCATATTTTTCAAAAACAGAAGAAGCATAGTCGGTCGTTAGAAAGTCCAAATACTCCTTTCCTAAAACTGGCTCTCTGGCATTTTCAACAACTGCCGCAGGATACACGATGGGAGTATGGTGCATCCCGTTGATAAACAATTTTGTGGACACTCCCTTAGCTATTGATACATCCGTGATGTAAACCACAGCTGCATCCACATCACCGGTTTGCACATAGGCTAAGGCGGTACGAACGTCTGCCGCTAATATGGTCCTCCTAGAAATCGCAGACCAGATACCTATGTTATGCAATGCTTCCTTAGCATATTCCCCTGCTGGTGCCAAATCTGGATCGGCTATCGCAATGCGATGCATATTTGCTAATTCGGCTATATCGCTGAAATTGACATATTCGCCGTCATCGGAGGTAGCCACGACCAAAACATTCTCTACTAATTCAAGTATGTTTTCCTCCTTTATATGTCCACGGTCGACCAAAAATCTAGCAGGGCTGTGACCAGCAGATATGAAGATATCTGCTGGTCCACCATTGGATATTTCCCCGGCCAAAGTTTGTGAACCAGCGAAGTTGAAAATTAATTTCGTGCCCGTTTGTTTTTCAAATTCAGGGGCTGTTTCCTGGAGTACATCCACAAGACTTGCTGCAGAAAAAACCATGATCCTTTGGGCTTCAGTGTTTGCGCACGAAAAACTGAAAACAACCGTAATGAACGCAAAAGGGAAAAAGATAGCTAAATTGACAAGTTTAAAGATGACAAATAAGTGTTTTCCAGAGAATGAAAACGGCATATTACTCCCTAAAACTCAATGCCCAATTTCCTAATACTAAACTCCTCTATATTCTACCTAATACGCCGTCCTTTATCTTGTATTCCGTAAGTTGTTTTAGCCTCCCTATTTTGATATAATGGGCTGGCGGATTGTAGACGCTTATATACGAATTTTTTTTATGAAAGAGGGTAGCCCCCTCTTTCTTTGTTATATAGACAAATTACTTGCTGGAGGTGAAGGAAAATGAAAAGTGATTTTCTAGTCGCTTTAACCCAGCTTGCTGCTGAGCGAGGTCTCCCGAGAGATAAGGTCATGTCCGCTATAGAGGTCGCTCTTGTTTCAGCATTCAAAAAAGACAGTGTAACCGAGGGCAGAAATATCTCTGTCAGGCTAGACCCCGGATCAGGTGATATCCAAGTAGACATTATAAAAACTGTGGTAGAGACAGTTGAAGACCCGTTACAAGAAATATCAGTCGCCGAAGCACGAGAGGCTTATAAAGCAACAGCTGATGTTGGCGATACCATAGCAACAGAAAACCTCCCTAACAGTGCCGGCAGGATAGCGGCACAAACAGCTAAGCAAGTTGTACTTCAAAGACTTAGAGAGGCTGAAAAAGAGATAATACTTTCAGAGTTTGAAGGTAGAGAAGGGGAGATAATCACCGCGACAATCCAGAGGATTGAGCCTACAAAAATCATAGTAGATATGGGAAGGGCTGAAGCAATACTTCCTATCAGCCAGCAGGTTACTTCAGAGAGGTACCGGCAAGGTTCAATGCTCAAGGTTCTTCTTCAAGCGATCGACAAAGAATCGCTGCGGGGACCGGAACTTATTGTTTCTAGAACCGACGAACTGTTGTTAAAACGTCTTTTCGAGCAGGAAGTGCCCGAAATATATAGCGGAGCGGTAGAAATTGTAAGTATCGCTCGTGAAAGCGGTTCCAGAAGCAAAGTTGCAGTTAGAGCTCGTCAGGATGGTGTCGATCCTGTTGGTTCGTGTGTAGGCCTCAGAGGAGTGCGTATTCAAAGTATCGTCAATGAACTCCAAGGCGAGAAAATAGATATCCTAGAGTGGAGCAAAGATCCTAACCGATATATACAAAACGCTCTCAGTCCCTCTCAAGTACACCGCGTGATAATCAGTACTACCAGTGATAACGCGACTGCCATTGTCCCTGACCGGCACCTTTCACTCGCCATCGGCAAGGAAGGACAAAACGCCAGACTGGCGGCAAAACTTACAGGTTGGAAAGTTGATATTAAGAGTGATCTGGATGTCGATCTCACCAAAGAACCTGAACAGGTGGCACCTTCTGCTGTTGAAGAAGAGTCTCTATCTGATGGCGAGCTGCTTAAGAAGCTGACCGCCTCTATTGAAGCTGCTCGTTCTGAAATAGTATCCGAGCCAACATTAGAAAGTGAAGCAGATGTGACAGAACCTCATGAGCAAAATGAGGCAGGTCAATCAGAAACTGACGAGGATGAACTACTCGCAGCAATGATCGCTGAGGAAGAAGCTGTCAAAGTGGAAAATCCTTCTTCTGCAGAAGAAACGCCTGTAGTAGAAGGAGCCTTAACAGCAGAAGAAGAACTCCTCTTGCTCGAGGAAGATAGTCTAGTTGACGATGTCGAAGAAGAAGAGTTTGGAACTGATTTGAGAGAAGTGCCTGAAGACATATGGTCAATTCATCGAGCGGGTTCCGGCCAACAGACTGTCGGTGCAATCAGATTCGCAGAGGATATAGAAGACCTACGGGGGGGAATTACTGCCCGAAAGGGAAGAAAGAGCTCAAACCAATCGAGCGCTAACAGAAACAACCGTAGAAATCGTCCAGCAAGAAGACGCAGATAACCTCTGAAAAGCCCATGGCTTCACCAAAATACTGAAAATGTTCAGACGTTTCGGATCGATGCCCAGATCAGCATCGGCTCTGTAGCGGCTCGGCGGTATATTGGTCATGAAAGAAACAACTAATAAATGATCTGACGATTAATACAGGTACAAACACACATTAATCAAGCTAAACGTATATATACACCCAAAAGGACTCATACGGATAAATATGACGAGCGATAGTCAAAATACAACAACTCGGAGAGTAAAGAAGATCGACATCCCTCCAGTAATTTCAGTTAGTGACCTGGCGGATAACATGGAAGTTAATCCCGTCGAAGTTGTGAAAGGACTAATGCGGGGCGGTTATATGTTTGCAGTAAACGATGTAATCGATCGTGATATAGCATCCGTCGTGGTGCAATTATTTGGGTTTCAAGCAAATGAGATTGAGGATGAAAGCTCTGGTCCAGCGTCACTTACAGTTGATAAAGATAGTGAAAATCCTGACCTTTTAGAAACTCGGCCCCCTGTGGTAACTATCCTAGGGCATGTGGATCACGGAAAAACCACCTTATTAGATAGCATACGAAAAACTAATGTTGTGGACGGAGAAGCAGGTGGTATCACACAGCATATTGCTGCTTATCAGATCGAAAGTGAAGGGGGATTAATAACGTTTCTGGACACGCCAGGACACGAAGCTTTCACCGCCATGAGAGCCAGAGGAGCCCAGGTAACAGACCTAGCAATACTTGTTGTGGCAGCCGACGACGGGGTTATGCCTCAAACGATAGAGGCAATAGACCATGCTAGGGCTGCAAATGTACCAATCATTATCGCTGTCACTAAAACCGATTTGCCAAGCGCCAACATTGACAATGTCTACAGACAACTTTCGGAGCATGAACTGCTTGTCGAACCTTGGGGCGGTGACATAATAGCAGTCCCTTTATCCGGACTCTCAGGTGAAGGGGTACCAGAGCTCATAGAAAACATCCACCTAGTGGCTGAAATCAGCGAATTTAAAGCCAATCCAGAAAGAGATGCTAGAGGTGTAGTAGTAGAGGCGCGATTAGAACGCAACAGAGGCACTTTAGCAACTGTTCTTGTCCAAACAGGCACTCTGCACCAAGGTGAGATTGTGGTGATGGGTGAGGTGTACGGCAAAATACGTGCAATTTTTGATGATAAAGGTAACAGAATTGAAGAAGCTGGACCCTCTGCGCCTGTAGAAATAATGGGTCTAAGTGAAGTTCCTGAAGCTGGCACAATATTGAATGTCGCTGAAACAGAGAAAGAAGCCAGACGAATTGTCGACGAGCGCCAGGTCAAAAGCAACAGAGAGGCAATAAGACTTCAAGACGTCCATTCCAGAGGCACAACCGGAAACATACGGCAAGTAGACTTAATAATAAAAACTGACGTACAGGGAAGTATCGAAGCTGTTCGTAATGCACTGGACGGACTCAATGGTAGTGATACGAGAGTCAATTTGGTCCATATCGCTAGCGGTAACATTACTGAGAGAGATGTACTATTAGCCGTAGCATCTGAAGCGATAATTATTGGCTTCAACACTGTCCCTGAGGGAGGAGCTCAATCTTTAGCTAACAAAGAGGGTGTAGAAGTACGTCAATACGACGTGATATACCATCTAGTTGAAGATATTGATAAAGCACTAGTGGGGCTGTTAGAACCCGAATATGACGATGTTTATTTTGGAAGGGCCTCAGTGAGAGCGGTGTTCAGTTTGGGAAGACGCGCTAGAGTGGCAGGTATCTATGTCAACGACGGTAGAATCACTCGTGAATGCACCGTTCACGTATTGAGAAATGGTGAAGAGATCCATGTAGGATCCATAACCACCCTAAAACACTTTAAAGATGATGTCAGAGAAGTAGCAACAGGATTTGAGGGCGGCCTAACTGTAGATGGCTTCAACGACTTCAAAGAGGATGATGTCATTGAGGCTTACTCTGTCGAGCAAATTTAATACATTGATTCGACCCCACCGATACACCACTGGTTACTAGAACATGTATGACAGAATGGATAGTGTTAACTCTCTCCTCAAAAGAGAGATAAGCAGAATAATAACCAGTGACGTTAAAGACCCTAGATTGTCTACCATGACATCTGTGGTGTCAGTAGAGACGTCAAGAAATCTTCAAAGCTCAACGGTATATGTCACGATAATGGGTGAAAGGGAAGAAAAACAGAAAACCCTAAATGGTTTGAAGTCAGCTGGTGGATTCATACAGCGCACTCTCAGAAAAAATCTAGATTTACGAACGATCCCTAATATACGTTTTATGTTGGATGACTCGCTAGACCGAGCCGAACAAATTTCGGACCTATTAGAGGAAGCAGAGAAAAACCTCTGATGGGTAACTAACCTCTTCGATTATCTCTCAAAAACGAGGTGCTTTACCTTGGTCTCGACCGGCGTAATTAACATAGATAAACCGGAAGGCTTAACGTCAATGGACGTGGTCAGACGGATTCGTAAGGTCTCCAATGTCAGGCGGGTCGGGCACGGCGGAACCTTAGACCCTTTCGCATCCGGGGTCCTTCCAATTGCAATAGGAAGTGCTACAAGGCTCCTCGAGTATATGTTGAACGGGGACAAGGCCTATGTCGCCGAAATTGAATTAGGCAGGAGCACTGATACCTACGACAAAAGCGGTATTTGCACAGATACTGGTGATCCTTCAGGCGTAACACATAATCACGTAACAAAAGCGCTCAAAGAATTTGAAGGGGACATATTACAAGTACCCCCTATGTTTAGTGCTATCAAATCCAACGGTAGAAAGCTGTATGAACTCGCACGACAAGGTATTGAGATTGAAAGAAAAGCAAGACAGGTTTCCGTAAGTGGTTTAGAACTTATCGATTTCAAAAATCCTTTCTTACGTATCCGAGTCTTATGTGGAAAAGGGTTTTATGTTAGGTCTTTAGCAAATGATCTGGGAAATTATTTGGGTTGCGGGGGCACCCTAATGAAACTCAGACGAGAATATTCAGCCGGGTTTTTATTAGAAAAATCACATAAGCTCTGGCAAGTGGAAAAAGCATACACAGAAGGAAATTGGAAAGATGTTACTGAAGAGCCTGGAAAATGTCTTCCAGATGCCTCTCACATTGAACTAAGTCAGGAAGAACTTATATACGTCAGTAATGGCCGTGAGATCCCCGCAGAAGGCAAAAATGATCCATCGGCGACTGGTACTCAGGTAGGCCTCGCATACGACGAGAATAAAAGATTAGTAGCCGTGCTGAGGCTCACTCAAGATAATTATGAATGGCACCCGGAAAAAGTGTTCCATTCATAATATGGCGAGATGATACAAATATTTGCTTTCCCCCAATTGACTCCATTGCCTGAACACGAGTAAAATTAAGTTTTGTGAAGGTGATTTAAGTGACGGATTTTGCGATAGTAAAAGCTGGTGGAAAACAGTACCGAGTTAGTACTGGAGATACCATACGTGTTGAATCATTACCCGCTGACCAAGGAGACACTGTCACTCTAGACGACGTCCTCATGATCTCGCATGATGGAGACGTGATAGTTGGAACCCCCACAATTGAGGGGGCATCTGTTGACGCCGAAGTTGTTGCCAAAGGCAAAGATAAAAAAATTGTGATCTTGAAATTCAAGGCTAAAACCAGGTATAGAAGAAAAAATGGTCACCGCCAGCATTACACAGATTTAAGAGTAACGAATATAAGTTCTGGCTGAATATTAATAGTCGCAGATACTGAAGGGGCCCACAATGGCACACAAAAAAGGTGGCGGAAGTACAAGGAATGGAAGGGACAGTGAGTCTAAAAGACTCGGAGTTAAACGTTACGACACTCAGATCGTAACAGCAGGGTCAATACTGGTGAGACAAAGAGGAACAAAAATACATCCAGGTACCAACGTTGGTCTTGGTAGAGACCATACACTATTTGCGCTAATTGACGGAAAAGTTAAATATGAGTTTGTATCCGGCGGTAAGAAATGCGCCAGCGTATACCCAGCTAAGGTCTAATATGAAAACTGACATTCATCCGGAATATTTTCGACAGGCACAAGTTATTTGTTCATGTGGAAAATCCTTTACAACTGGTGCAACTAAGCCTGAACTGCGAGTTGAAATATGCTCAGGCTGTCATCCTTTCTTTACTGGTGAACAAAGAATCGTAGATACAGAAGGTCGTGTGGAACGCCTCCGAAGACGATTCAATCTCGAGTAATATTTAGGTTAAACAAATTTCCAACAGGCGCCAGTATCTCTTTCTATTTTTGAGCAGTGCTCAGGATAAGTGGACATGAGTGAATCTCGTCCAACATATGGTGGTCAAGCTGTCCTTGAAGGCGTGATGATTAGAGGCCAACATTACGTATCGGTAGCGGTCAGAGCTCCTTCAGACGAAATATTGATCAAATCTACCCCTATTGGTGGTTTGTTCACCGGAAAATTAAGAACTTTACCCCTAATAAGGGGGTTCGTGGCATTGATTGAGACCCTATATATAGGGATGTCTGCATTATCGTACTCAGCAGGGGTAGCAGCAGAACAGGATGATCAGGAATTAAACAGATGGTCTATGCTGGCTATGATCAGTTTTTCCGTGTTAATCGCCATCGTCCTATTTTTCCTACTGCCATTGTTCGCAAGCAAACCGTTTGAGGGAATAACCGAGTCATCTTTAATCCCCAATTTTGCAGAAGGAGCTATACGCCTACTGGTATTTCTGGCCTATGTTATAGGAATCGGATTTATGACTGATATTCGTCGAGTCTACATGTACCATGGTGCTGAACACATGACAGTACATGCAATGGAAAATGGAGATCCTCTAAATATTGAAAACATCCGTAAATACCCTACGGCACATCCAAGATGCGGTACAGCCTTTCTCCTGACTGTCATGATCGTCGCAATCTTCGTGTTCAGCCTGGTTCCAAGAGAACCCTTATGGTGGCTAATTCTCTCTAGGATAATACTTATCCCCGTAATCGCCTCGTTAAGCTATGAAGTAATAAGATTTAATGGGAGGCATTCCGGTAACCTATTTGTCCAATGGCTAACTGCTCCGAGCCTCTGGCTGCAAGGACTAACCACAAAACAACCAAAGGATGACCAGATACAAGTAGCTGTGTCCGCCATGAATGCCGCGATTGCGTCTGACCAGGATAACGAGCCAGGTTATTCATCCTGAACGTCGATCTTGTAGTACAGACCACACTTCTTCAAGCGTTATCTCATTGGCAGCCATCAACACAAAGGCATGGTATAAAAGATCTCCCATCTCTTCTGTCATATCTTTCGACCGACCCGTAGCCCCAGCCAATGCAACTTCACCTGCCTCCTCCACAACCTTCTGTGCGATCCTATTTATGTCACCTTCCAAGAGAGCGCTTGTGTAACTACTGGAGTTTGGGTTCTTCTTACGTTCCTGAATTACATCGAATAATTCTTGCAAAACCCCACTACTAGGGTTATTGGAGTCAAATTCTGTTTCATTTCCTAGATCTCTTTGAAAACAAGAATTACTTCCCGTGTGACACGTAGGCCCCTCTGGCAAGGCCCGTATTAATATCGTGTCTCCATCGCAGTCGATTGTCCCCGACCGATACCGAAGATAGTTACCAGAAATTTCTCCCTTATGCCACAATGTGTTTCTACTACGACTGTAAAACCAGACGTCTCCCGTCTCGAGTGTTTTACGTATTGAATCTCTATTCATATATGCCAGCATCAGTACATCATCAGTATCGACATGCTGTACCACGGCTGGGACAAGTCCTCGGTCATCCAATTTTATAACATTCATTAAATGCTCCAACGAGGGTAAACTTCTGGAAAATGCTTCCTATGATGCCGAGTCATTTATCGGCCTAATTGGAACGCCACAGCTATTAAGGTAATCCTTAACCTCACGAATATTATAGGTGCCAAAGTGAAATATACTGGCCGCTAGGACAGCATCCGCCATTCCTTCCTCTACAGCCTCCCTAAAATGATCTAGCGTGCCGGCCCCTCCACTTGCTATGACAGGTATATTAACCTTTTCTGAAACAGCTCTCAAAAGTTGAATATCATAACCATTTTCATGGCCATCTTCGTCCATACTTGTTAAAAGTATTTCACCGGCCCCCAATTCTGCAGACATAACAGACCATTTAACTGCATCGATTCCTGTTGGTTCTCTCCCGCCATGTGTAAATACTTGCCATTTTGAATGTCGGTCCAAAGCCAGAGAATCACAATTGGAATGGTGAGGGGAAAGTTCAGTGAGATTGCTTGAGTCTATTCTCTTTGCATCAATTGCCACAACGATACACTGCGATCCAAATCTTTTCGCAGCTTCTGATATCACCTCGGGGTCTTTCAGAGCTGCTGTATTCAAGGAGGCCTTATCAGCCCCAGATTCCAGTATCCTTCGCACATCCGATTCTGTCCTTATTCCCCCTCCGACAGTCAAAGGA
>NZSI01000025.1 GCA_002696685.1 Chloroflexota bacterium
TCGTAAATAATCTCAAGCAACTCCCAACCGGAAAATGGACATGGAAATACGATAAGCTGCTACGGTCTGCGGGAAGAATGGGCAGAAAACAGGAACCTGAGGTTACTGACCGACTTTGGAAATATGTCGAGAGCCTTTCGTGCCCCACTTTAGTAGTCAAAGGTGATCGCAGCGACGTCATTGCAGCTGGCACAGCCGATCAAATGCACAAGAGAATTCCAGGGGGCAAAATAGCGATAGTTGAGAATGCTGGACATCTTGTAATGGGAGATAATCCCTCAGGTTTTGAGAGAGCTGTAACAACATTCATCCAAGGGATTTAGGAGATAACTAGATTCCCTATACTCGATCATCCGACTTTATAAATTTGAATTTGAATTTGAATTGGGTAAGGGTAAATTGCGGTACTAAAACCCTAATGTTACAATTTTTAGATTAAACAGAAGATCTATAAGAGAGGAATCCAGGAGAACGGATTGGATAAGGCTGACAAGCAAGCCGTAATAGAAGAGTACCGCACTCATGAAAAAGACACGGGCTCAACTGAGTCTCAGGTCGCGGTACTAACGACACGCATCACAGAACTCACGCAACATCTGCGTGAGCACAAGCATGATGAATCCACCCGACGTGGACTTTTGAAGCTTGTTGGGCGCAGGCGTAGGCTACTAAGGTATCTCAATTCACAGGATGTGAGTAGATACCGAGCACTGATCGCAAAGCTAGGGCTACGCAGGTAGCCACACGAAGCCTGAATACAGGCTTATTCGTAATTCTAGCTCTCGGTTTTCCCCTCCAGGAGGAAGGACCATTACAGTATCAACCATTAGCCGTGAAATCGGCACACACACTTTAGAGTTTGAGACGGGCCGCCTAGCTAAAAAAGCAAGCGGGGCCGTCATTGTCAGACAAGGTGATAATGTTGCTTTAGTCACAGTCACCATGAGCGATCCAAGAGAAGGAATAGATTTCTTCCCGCTTACTGTCGACTTGGAAGAAAGGCATTATGCCATAGGACAAATTCCAGGTAGTTTTTTCAGGAGAGAGGGTCGTCCCACTACGCATGCAATTTTGACCGACAGGCTAATCGATCGACCTATTCGTCCCCTTTTTCCCAAGGGTTTTAAGAATGAAGTACAGGTAATAGTTACTACGCTATCCAGTGACGGAGAAACTCCTTTCGACATCATTGCCCTTAACGGCGTATCCACAGCATTATCAATATCTAATATACCGTTCAACGGGCCACTAGGCGCCACGAGAATGGGCTATATTGACGGAGATTTCATAGTCAATCCCACATATGAGCAGATTCAAGACAGTGATCTAGACATAGTGGTGGCGGGATCACGAGACGGAGTATCAATGATGGAGGCAGGAGCCAGTATCGTTGACGAAGATATAGTTTATGAAGCAATTCAAATAGCACAAAATGTGAATCTGGAAGTGATATCCCTCCAAGAAGACTTTATTGAAGAAGCTGGTCAAGAAAAATCTGATTTCATACCAAGAGGACACGATCCTGCAGCAGTGGAAAAAGCCAGGGATCTTTTGGGCAACAAAATCTACGAAGCGATGAGAGATTCATCAGACCAAGATGACATGCGAGTTAGGTTGAACTCATTAGAAGACGACCTAGCGGAATCTTTGGCCCCCGAATTTGAGTCGGCGGTATCCGCTGGCGCTTTTGAGGAACTTCTTGACGAACAATTCAGAGTAAGAATACTTAAAGATGGTGTAAGGCCCGATGGCAGAGGACTCAGAGAAATACGAGATCTTTCAGCTGACGTATCCTTACTACCACGAACCCACGGCTCCGGCTTATTCAATAGGGGAGAAACACAAATTCTTGGAGTAGCCACCTTAGGATCAGCCGGCGATGCTCAAAGGATTGATGATCTCAGCCCCGAAGAGTCAAAACGGTTCATGCTTCACTACAACTTCCCTCCCTATTCTGTCGGCGAGGCCCGGCGAGTAGGGTCACCAGGAAGAAGAGAGATAGGACATGGCGCTTTAGCAGAAAAGGCTTTGAGCGCGGTACTACCAAGCGAGGAAGATTTTCCTTATACACTGAGGATAGTCTGTGAAGCACTCAGCTCAAACGGAAGCACTTCTATGGGCAGCGTCTGTGCCGGAACACTTTCATTAATGGATGCAGGTGTTCCTATAAGTGCACCTGTAGCAGGCATATCAGTTGGATTAGTCACTGGAGAAGATGGAGAATACGTCACTCTCACAGATATCCAGGGCCTTGAGGACCATGTTGGAGATATGGACTTTAAGGTAGCAGGCACTGCCGACGGCATAACGGCTATACAGCTCGATATCAAAGTAAACAGCATTAGTTTTGACGTGATAAGAGAGGCTTTGAGTCAAGCAAAAGAAGCCAGAATGCAAATTTTGGATGTTATCAAGCAAGCAATACCAGAAGTCCGCTCCGACGTAAGCCCATACGCTCCAAGAATCGAAAAGATTAAAGTTCCTGTCGACAAGATAGGAGCGGTAATAGGCCCAGGTGGAAAGACTATACGAGGGATAGTTGAAGCAACCAAAGCAACCGTAGACATAGAAGATGATGGAACTGTACTAATTGGGTCGTCCGATGCAGAAGCTTCTGCAAAAGCTATTCAAATGATCAAGGATCTAACTCGGGAAATTGAAGTTGGCGAAGTTTTCACTGGAAAAGTTGCCAAAATTGCCAGTTTTGGAGCATTTGTGGAAATACTCCCTGGAACAGACGGGATGGTGCACATCAGCGAGCTGGACACACACCGTGTAGCTAGTGTTGAAGATGTCGTGAATGTAGGTGACGAAATCACTGTAAAAGTAATAAGTAAAGACAACGCTGGCAGAATAAAGTTATCAAGAAAAGCGATGATGGCCGGTAACGAAGAAACTTACGATGAACCAGAACTTGACGTTGAAATCGGAGACATCATCACAGGAAAAGTAGTAAACATAGCCAGTTTCGGTGCTTTCGTTGAGGTTGTACCTGGGACAGACGGAATGGTCCACATTAGTGAATTAGAAAACCATCGCGTAGCAAGTGTAGAAGACGTTGTCAGTGTCGGAGATGAAATCACTGTAAAAGTAATTGACATGGACGACAGAGGACGAATNAAACTCTCCAGAAAAGCCCTACTTTCTGATTAGTCATTGACTGTAGTACCTNAAACCCGACTCGTTTTTAAAGAGTCGGCTAGAGTTGCTGTTTTACTTAAAATTTAGTAGTTCGAATNGGTGTGAATCAAAGGTTAAAGAGGGAGGATGGTATGGCTGACTTAAAAGTTGTAGTTCACGGTGCTCTCGGCAAAATGGGGCAAGAAGTCCTCAATGCCGTAAACATCACTGACGGCCTGGTGGCGATTGGGGGTGCAGACTTTGCTGCCTCAGAAGACATTTTAAAGATTCCAAACAGCACCTCTGAAATCCCACTTACCAACGACTTATCCCAAGTAATAGCCGACGCTGATGTAGTGGTTGATTTTACGAATGCCGAGGGAGCCAGAAATGTAATGACGGTTTCAGCTCCAGCAGGAGTGCATTGCGTCATTGGGTCTACCGGTATGTCAGAAAAAGACTTAACACTCGCACAAACCCTTGCTACAGATAACGGAACAAGTATCATCATTGCCCCTAATTTTGCCATGGGAGCGGTTCTCATGACACATTTGGTAGGTCTTGCTTCGAAGTTCTTCGACTACGCAGATCTGACAGAAGTCCATCATGAAGCAAAAATAGACGCACCTTCCGGAACTGCAATATCAATTGCTCAAGCAGCGGCGGATGGGAAAAAGAGCTTATTCGAAGCACCCTCAGCTGAAAAGGAACTCATCAACCACACAAGAGGTGGGGATCACGCAGGTGTAGTAATTCATAGTGGAAGAATGCCGGGACGTGTTGCACATCATGAAATGGTTTTTGGGGCTCTAGGGCAAACGCTGACTATACGCCATGATTCAATAAACCGAGAAAGCTTCATGCCTGGTGTAATAATGGCGATAAAAGAGTCAGTAACTAGCAAAGGGCTGACGGTTGGTCTAGATAAAATCATGGGCTTATAAAAATACCTATCGGAGAGAAAATTGGATTCTTGTAAAGTTGCGGTAATAGGGGCAACGGGAGCGGTGGGACGAGTGTTCCTACAAATAGCCGAGGAACGCAATTTCCCCATAGAACAAATAAGGCTCTGTGCTTCAGAAAGATCTGTTGGCAAAAAACTAAATTTCAGAGGGCAAGATATAGAAGTAGAACTATGTACACCCGCCCTACTGGATGAAGTCGATTTTTCCTTCATATCAGCCAGTGGAGATGTAAGTAGGAAAATAGCTCCCCTATCGGCAAAACACGGTGCGGTAGCAATAGATGATAGTTCAGCCTTTCGCATGACTGACACGGTTCCCCTAGTGGTCCCGGAAGTTAATGCAGATGATTTAAATAACCACAAGGGAATAGTAGCGATACCAAATTGCTCAACAACTCCTCTCGTCATGGTTCTCAAACCACTTTCGAGTCAAGCCAAAATCAAAAGAGTGGTGGTGGACACGTTTCAATCTGTAACCGGAACTGGTTCAGCTGCTCTCGAGGAAATGAAAACGCAAAGTTCTGAAGTCTTGGAGGGTAAAAACCCCAAGGCGAAGGAATACCCGCATCAAATTGCTTTCAACGTTCTTCCACATATAGAACCCTTTCAGGAGAATGGGTACACAAACGAAGAAATGAAGATGCTTAACGAAACTCAAAAAATCCTTCATGATTCGGAAGTGATGGTTTCAGCGACCTGCGTAAGAGTTCCAGTTGCAGTAAGCCACAGTGAGGCCATTCACATAGAGTTTGATAAACCTATTGACCCTAAAACAGTCAGATCTATTTTAGGTGAACAGCCGGGAATAAGGATTGTAGACGACCCATTTTCCAATGTGTATCCTATGCCCATAGAAGCGGCTGGATCCGATGAGGTGTTAGTCGGGAGAATACGACGAGATATTTCGAACCCAAATGGAATAGCTTTATGGGTAGTCTGCGATAACCTTCGTAAGGGTGCAGCATTAAATGCAATCCAAATAGCAGAGGAAATGATGCGAAGAGATTTAGTAGCTCAGTCCTCCTGGAGGTAAATTGAATGGCAACTTTTGGAAGATTACTAACAGCAATGATCACGCCATTTGACGAAAAAGGGAATATTGACTTTCCTCAAGCCAGAAAATTGGCAAAAGGGCTTACGGAGTCAGGCACCGACGGCCTAGTAATAGGTGGTACAACTGGGGAATCTCCTTCTATGTCTGATGACGAAAAAATACAATTATTTGCCGAGATCAAAGAAGAAGTAGGTGATACGGCCTCGGTCATAGCTGGTACCACTGATAATAACCATCGCAAATCTATAGAGTTATCTCAGGAAGCAGAGAAGGTTGGAGTCGATGGACTCCTCCTCACAGTACCCGCCTATAATAAGCCTCCTCAGGAGGGCCTTTATCAAAATTTCAAGGCCATTTCAGAAGCTACTTCCCTCCCAGGCTTACTCTACAATGTTCCCTCAAGAACTGCTCTTAATATGGACGTAGAGACAACCTTAAGACTTGCAGAAATTGACAGCATAGTTGGTGTAAAAGAAGCCTCAAGCGATTATGGTCAAATCACTCGCATAATTGATGGAGCACCCGATGGATTTGACGTTTGGTCAGGTAATGACGATGAAACGTTCCCAATAATGTGCGTTGGTGGGTATGGGATCGTCAGTGTTGCATCAAACCTGTACGGGAACCAGATTAAAAATATGATGGGCCAAATTCTTGAAGGTAATATTGAAGCGGCGGCGGATGCGCACAAAAGATTACTTCCAATATTTAACGCATTATTCTGGGTAACAAACCCAATACCCATTAAATACGCCGTTAATCGAGCGGGATTCAAGGCGGGCAAAAACAGGCTCCCTCTATGCGATCCTGACCAATCATTCACTAGTAAATTCGATGCTGTAATGGATAGGTACGAGGTAGATTTACCAATCAATTAACAAAAACAAAGTAGGGATAAAAATTAAATCCCAGTCGAGTGGGTATCTTTAAATCACCGACTTTGGCATTATAGTCTGGTCCCGATGCGGACCGGTCGATATTATGTCTACCTTACAGTTAATCAACTCTTCCAATCGGTCAACATAAATTTTTGCGTTGGTTGGCAGTTTATGTATATCAGACACTCCCGCTGTAGGCTCATCCCATCCTTTCAATGTCTCATAGACGGGCTTGCATCTTTCTAGAGCTGCTGCACCCCCTGGGGGTTCATCTAGTACCTCACCATCAAGTTGATAGGAAGTACAAACATCGAGCGACTCAAACCCATCAAGAACATCCAGACGAGTTATCACAGCAGATGTATACCCATTTATTCTTGTGCTATAACGAGCCGCAACTCCATCAAACCATCCTACTCTTCTGGGTCTTCCTGTAGTAGTCCCAAACTCCTTGGCAAGAGTTCTAATTGTTTCTCCTATCTCATTGAATAATTCTGTCGGAAACGGACCTGCTCCTACTCGCGTGTTATATGCCTTAAATACTCCCAAAACCGACGTTATATGCTGGGGTTGTATCGCCAAACCAGTGCTTGCCCCCCCAATAGTTGGATTAGAGGAGGTAACATACGGATAAGTACCATGATCGAGATCTAATAAAATACCTTGGGCCCCCTCCAGCACAACGTTGCCCCCTCGATCCAAAGTGTCATTAACATATCTGCCTGCAGGGCCTATAAATGGCTCCAATCTCTCAGCCCAAACTTTACATTTCTCAAACAATTCATCTGAAGATACAGGATCTGATTCATATATTTTGGTTATAACCTTGTTAGCAAAGGTCAAAACCTCTTCAAGTCTCACGCGAAGAGTATCCAAATCTAATAAATCAGCCGCCCGGATGCCAGTTCTAGAGGTCTTATCACTGTATGCAGGACCAATCCCTTTACCCGTTGTACCGATGGCAGAAATACCACGTGCAGATTCAGCCAAGGTATCCAGTATTATGTGATAAGGCATTATCAAGTGAGCACGTTCGCTGATGATAAGTCGACCATCTACGCTTATACCTGCCTGAGATAGGGATTCTATTTCCTCTATCAAAACATCGGGGTCGACGACGGTTCCATTCCCAATGACATTCATCACATCTTCTCTAAAGACTCCACAAGGAATAATGTGGAGACTAAAGTCACCTAAATCGTTTATCACTGTATGCCCGGCGTTGTTACCACCAGAAAAGCGAGCAACTACATCTGCATCACTTGCAAGGAAATCGATTATTTTCCCTTTACCTTCATCACCCCACTGGGCCCCGAGAACCGCATAAGCAGGCATATAATGCCCTCCTGTTCCGCTGCACATGAACAGCCCGTTCGCCAGACCCAATCACAGGTGCAGGGTTAGCGCCGGGCAAAAAAATTTCTCCTCAAAAACAGTGCGCAACTCGCGTCGCAACCCCAGAATTGGGAGATTCAGTAGGAGTATATCAGAATCCCCAGAGTCGGCTATACATAAAAAGTCGGAATTACATAAGTTTCTGAAGGAGCCTTATCGCCTCCTTTCGATACCAAACTAGCTCGTCAGAAGTTAGGTCTACATCTCTTATGTTCTCCGTGTAGTCGTACCCCCCTAGAGATGAAGGCCCAGAAAAAATATCAATAGCCAATTCCTGAATGAGTCCTGAAGGAGTAATGACCAAGCAACCCCGGTCAGGAAAATCAGGCATAGGCTCTAGTTCTATGGCATGGATGGTGTCCATTCCCATAAATCCTGGAAACACCTCTATATGGCCTATCATTTCTTCTATCAGGGCTAAGAGTTCATCAGAATTCAGGGAATCAACAGATTCTATTTGTTTCGACAAATTGTCAGGCGTGCATCCGTGACTAGACATAATTGACACTCCTGTTATACCGATACTATTATTTAACACCTAAGAGACTAGCACGGCAACGTAGCTCAGGGGTTAGAGCGGGCGCTTCATAAGCGCTAGGTCGCTGGTTCAAATCCAGCCGTTGCCAGGGATCTCCGGCGTCCCGGTTACTCACAGCTGAATTACAGCTAAGGGCGGTTAGCTCAGCTGGTTAGAGCGCCTGCTTCACACGCAGGAGGTCAGAGGTTCGAGTCCTCTATCGCCCACCAAGTAACTGGTTAAGCTGTGGAGTATTGGTACAACGCTGGTGAAAATGCCGAAGTGGCGGAATGGCAGACGCGCTACGTTCAGGACGTAGTATCCGTAAGGGTGTGTGGGTTCAAATCCCTCCTTCGGCACCAACCTCCTAAATTCGTCCTGTTTTGTTCCTAATGTCCAGTGTTTTAGTGGTGTAAATCCATATTTTGCCGACATTTTGCCGACATTTTTAAGAAATTCTTCTCATTGCACCGACAAAAGACTCAGCTGCTTCCCGTTGCCAACCAGGCATCAAATGGCCATACGTATCTAGAGTCATACTTGGACTCGAATGTCCGAGTCGCCGACTGATCATTACCGGACTGCTTCCCTCCTGGATGAGAATGGAAGCATGGAAGTGCCTCAAATCATGAAGCCTGATTTTTGAATCTCCCAATCTCATGCAAACTCTTTTTCAGGGCTCAGTTTACGCGTGTAGGATCTAAGGGTTTGTCCCATTCATTCATTTCGGGCGACATAGACGGTGTTGGCCTCATCCCGGCGCTGTATGGGGTTGGAAAAGGTGACAACATGGGTCTCATAGTAGGCGAACACCTCCGACAGCGCGACCTGGAACTGCTCGTCCGGTGGGTCGTTGGACCACAGGCCAAAGACTCCGCCGGGCAGGAGGTGGGACGTAAGACGGCGTAGACCATCGGACTCGTAGAACGACGCGTGGCTGAGGTGCAACACGTTTCGGGGGGAGTGGTCCACGTCCAGCAGTATGGCGTGATACCTCCGACCACGATTCTCGGGGTCGAATCCTCTAGCCCTCGAGGCGGACATGGCAAAGAAGTCGCCCTGTACAAATCTACACCTGAAGTCGGATGTCAGTTGCTCGCCTAGGGGAAGGAGGCCCTGTTGGTGCCATTCGATTACCTCCTCCAAAGTTTCTACAATCAGGAGCTCTCGGACCTTTGAGTGTTCCAGAACCGCCCTGGCCGTGTAGCCTAACCCTAGGCCCCCGACGACCACGTCCACTTCAGACTCCAAGAGTCCCGCCAGACCCAGATTTGCCAAGGCGACCTCGGCCACAGTGAACAGGCTGGACATCAGAAAGTCTTCGTCCAGCTTTATCTCGTATATGTCTATGCCGAGGGTCATTTCCTTGCGTCGGCGCAGGGTCAGCAACCCCATTGGTGTTTGACGGTAATCAAGCTCTTGAAAGTTAACGCTGGCCTCCCTTGACGCTCTCTGTTAATAAATCAACATAGTAATACGTTCGCTTTCTCGGGTTTAGTTACCGCATCAACATGCAGGGCTTGCGAGGACCGACGGAGCTACCTTTCGAGCAAGCCAATGACCATCTGTGGGACTTCCTTTTAGTTCTCCATTTTCGACGATGATTTTACCTCGAAGGATAGTCGTCACTGGATAGCCTTGGCATTCGAATCCTTCCCAAATGGAGTAGTCGGAATCTGCGTGCAGTCCATCAAGGGTGATTTCCTTTTTCATGTCTGGATCGAATAACACGATGTCAGCGTCGCTTCCTGCCGCAATAGCTCCCTTTTGGGGATACATGCCGAGAATTTTGGCGGCGTTTGTAGAGGTGATGTCTGAGAAATGTTCAATTGAGATTCGGCCCGTTGAGACAAATTTCGTGTAAATGACGGGCAATCTGGTTTCGATTCCGTTGTGTCCCCCGCAAACTGTCTCAATGGTGTTGCCGGAAAGCTTCACATCCTTATAGGTGGTGTATTCGTCTGTGGCGGTAGTGCTCAGAGTCCCGTTGATCAGAGCTTCTTGGAGCTCGTCTCGGTCCGAAGCGTGCTTGATGGCCGGGTAGGTATGGATGGCAGTTCCCTCAGGCTCTCGATAATGTTCATGGGTGAAATGGAGGTAATTGTGAAGCGTCTCGCCGTAGACAGGCAATTGTTTTTTGCGGGCGTCTGCTATAGCGTAGGCCCCCTCCTTTGCCGTAGTGTGGACGAAGTAAATACCCGTCTCGGTGTGCTCCGAGAGACGTATGATCTTTCGAAACGAAATGTCCTCGGAGATGTTGTTGTGTGCTAGATACAAGTTGTATCCTTGGTCTAATCCCTCCCGAATAAGTTTGGCTTCCATATACTTGACCATGTCGTCGTCCTCGGCGTGAACGGCCATGATTCCTCCATTGGCGCCCACAGCTTCGAAAATCGCCCAGAGGTGTCCATATGGGACTTTGGATCCGAAAGTCGTGAAAATTTTGAAGCTGGCGACCCCAGATTCGATAGCTTCTCTGATCTCTTCAACGGTACTCGTTGGGACCTCCCCTGCGAGTGTGAAATGAAAAGCGAAGTCGGTGTACGAGTGACCGGCAAATACATTACGCCGGGCATCTAACCTCGTCATAATTGAGTTGTTCGATTGGTCACCGTCTTCAGTTCCTTCCATCCCCCCTGCGAAATCTATATATGTTGTGACACCTCCGTGAGCTGCAGCCCGGCTTGCGGCTTCTGGAGACTGGGTCATGACTCCTCGACGCCCTGCCCAAGCTTCGGAGACGCGGGTTGCGATATGAGTGTGTGGTTCAATCCCTCCGGGAAAGACATACTTACTGGTAGCGTCTATGGACGTCTGGGACTCATCCAAAATTGCATCTCGAGCAGCAACCAACACGATTTTCTCATCCTTAATCCCAATATCAAACTGGCCAACTCCGCTGGGGGTGACGACCGTTCCGCCATGTATTACCAGATCCAACATGACTCTTCCTCCTTAAATTTTTTGAACCCTAATTCTGTCGAATTCGTTTGGTAAACCACTCATAAGATCCTCTACACAGCATAAGTATTTTCAATTCCGCAATCCTTTCGTAGTTATGAGGTTTTACAGATTCTAGTCCTAAATAATTACCTTAGCCTTTTTGAGTTCATGAATATCTGCTTGAGATAGTCCTCCGAGAGTCGAGAAAATTTCGTCGGAATGTTCACTGTATAACGGAGCTCGAGTGACCTGGACGGAAGAAGCAGACAGACGCACAGGGCATCCGATCATTGGATAGGTATCACGGGTCGGGTGCTTAATTTCGGTTATCGTCTCACGTTCTCTCAGGTGGGCGTCCGCCATAACTTCTGATGTGTCGTAGACAGCTCCACAAGGAACTCCTGCTGCCGCGAAGGAAGACATGACAATCTGTTTATCTCTCTGGGCGGTCCACTTCTCTATAATTTCCCCTAATTCCTCGGCATTGGCAGTCCGAGATTCTTGAGTTGCGAACCGTTTATCCTCAATGAGGTCTGAGCGACCCATAGCGCCCATCGCCAACGGAAACATGCCCGGGTTGTCTGGCGGTAACATCAAGTAGACATAATCGTTTGGCCCTCCTGGAGCACATACGAAAAGACCCCCAACGGAACCAGGCCTACGTCCCTCGTGGCTGGTCTGTCGTGGTTCTGGGGAGCCATCTGTCAGTGTTCCAGTGAACCGGACACGAGTTAGATTCAAAACAGCCTCTTGCATAGCCACTTCAACCAATTGGCCTTCATCAGACACGTTGCGTTGCACCAGGGCAGCAAGAATACCTATGACCGCGTGCATTCCAGTACCTGAATCTCCCACATTGGCTCCAAGCATGGCCGGAGGCCGATCATCGAACCCGGTACAACTCAGTGCCCCACTAGTGGCCTGCGCCACAGGTTCAAAACATTTGTAGTCAGAATAAGGTCCATAGGATCCAAAACCCTTGACCGCAGCGTAAATTAGTCTAGGATTGATTTTCTTAAGATCCTCATACCCTAGACCAAGTCTATCCATCGCCCCTGGGCCGCGATTCTCCGCCATGATGTCCGCGTCCTTAATCAGCGTCTTGAACAATTCTTTCCCTTTAGGGTCTCGAAGGTTAAGGGTTGTACTTTTCTTGTTATTGTTTAAGAGCAGAAAAAAATAACTGTCTAGATTTGGGTCGTCACGCCTCAGCCACCTTGCGCGATCCCCTATGCCGTCCGCCATCTCAACCTTGATTACCTCCGCACCTAGCCATGCAAGCATCTGGGTACAGGAAGGTCCGGCTTGATCGTGAGTCATATCTATGACTCTGATACCTTCAAGAGCTTTTCCCATTATTTTCCTCCCTCGTTGATTGTCGTTCGAAAGAATGAGATTCTCGGCCTCGTGAAGCTTCTGTTAATTAAGCATATTCGAAACTTAGAATTTCTTTGTAATTGTGGACGATAATATCTTTTTTTCGAACCTATGACAGCCGTCGATAGGAAAAGAACCTAATACTGGGAGGAAATTTACCGGTTCACGCAAAGGGTGATTTAATGGAGGCGACAGGCGGATTAGGGCATCCGAATAGAACTTTCCTACCTCACCCCTTCCTCAACTTGGCAACCTTGAAAGCTGGTCGACTATATCCATACCCACCCTTTCACTCCATGCTGCAAGCAACTGGTTGGTGACTGGGCCAGGCACGTCTGGGCCGATTTGTCGCCCATCAACATGCCCTACCGGCAGTATGCAGTAGGGGGTGCTGCACAGCAACGCTTCATCGGCATTGTAGACATCGTAAGGTTGTATGTTCCCTTCTTCCACTGGTATTCCCAGCGATTCAGCTATCTCCACAATCGTTAATCTTGAAACCCCTTGCAATGTACTTTCTGTTCTCGGGACTATGAGTCTTCCGGCTTGGACAATAAAGAAGTTAGCCCCTATGCTTTCACTTACATTTCCCTCTAGGTCCAACAATAAAGGAATAGCGTTCGGGTCGAAGTCGGTTGCTTCCAATTCAGCCAGGACAAAATTTAGCCTACTGTAGTGTTTGACTTTGGGGTCAAGGCTTTGGGACGAATAACTTCTGGTTTTACTGATTACGACGTTGGCACCTTCATTGTATGCAGGAGCCCAACGAGGACTTCCTAGAGGATCAATAACTATCGCTATTGTAGGGTCACCTCCCCTTGGGCCAATGCCACCAGAAACGATCTGACTTATCATGTAATCGTCATGCCTCTGTTGTCGGAGATCCTCATTTCTAGCGACAACTTCTAAGGTTTTGGCCTCCATTTCATCTATAGACATGTGAGGATCTATTCTCACGTATTTCAAAGACCTATAAAACCTTTCTAAGTGATCCCGCAATCTAAATACCTTCCCATCAAATGTCCTTGACGTGTCGAAAACAACATCTCCCAGCCTGAATCCTCTGTCTAGCAAGCTAACTTGTGCCCGATCCCGTTCGACAAATTCACCATTTAGCCAAATTTGGTATTCCACTAATTTATTCCTTATCGACATGTTTGATCGAATTCTCGGTAGCCCCTCGCCTTGCTTTTAGTATAGGTCCCAAGAGCATAATTCCTATAATCAAAGTAAGGCACAATATTACCGTCGACGCCTTCCTGGCTCAAGGCTTCACTAAAACACATTCGGGAAACCGTAGAGACCTAATCTGAGCCACCGGAAACAGAATTTACCCTGCCTCAACGACACCGCTTCCATGATTCCTTTGGATTCAAGAACCTAAAGCCTATCTTCATAGCCACGTTCAAAGAAGGTAGTACGATCTGCCTCGCGATCTTCAATAACGAGGTAGTAACCTTCTTTTAATGATGTTTCAGACAGTGACTTTTCTCCATTGTAGGGGGGAATCCAATCGCCGTGAGCATTTATTAACGACTCCAGATGCTCTTCTGGAAATGGATCTATCCCATTACCAGTTAAGCCAGCTTCTACCGAATTCCACGTATGTCCAGCCTCACAGGTTGAGCCATCTTCTCTAGTGTGGGCTTTAACATGTGGGCGAACTCCTTGATCTACTTCACCCCACTGATAAATAACATTTTCTCGCGGACAGTCACATCTCAGACGCTGTTGCGTATATATTTTCCACTGTGGACTCGGCCAGTCCCATCTCGCTGGGGCATACATTGGACCGCCTGGAGGAGGACCTCCAAAACCCTGGATTATCTGACCATCCTTCGGCCCTTCAGACGGCCATGACAATTTGTACAAATTCACATATACGATAAGGTCATCTGACGATTGGCTCATGCTTCCCCCTTACATTAACGGCATCAGCTGACTGAATAGCATTCCCAGTTGCTGCTCTGTGTAGTATGGCTCATTAAGGAAGCTTTGAGAAATAGTAGGACCCCCACATACACATATAAAGGTCACATTCCACTCCAACCGCTTCTCTTCTGCAGACATTTTGTCGACCCGGACTAATACTAGACAGGAAATGTGACACTGTAAGAAATTTGTGAGGGTACAATTAGTCACCAGATGGTAGGAGCCGATACGTAAGGACAGGTTGTATCTAGAATCCCTCTCTCGGCACCAACCCTCTTAACAACAGCATAACTTTGTCTATTACTCAAAACTGGAGTTTTTTATGAGATTTGGCACATTTGTATTTCCTGTGTCACAAAAGCCCGCTAATGACTACAGAATAATCCATGAAACTCTTAGTGAAATCCAGCTTTGTGACAAATTAGGCTTTGACACAGCATGGCTATCAGAACATCATTTTGACGGAGCAACAGCTTATGTGGATCCGGTGGTTTTTGCTGCCTCAATCGCAGCCACTACTCGTAAAATTCGTATAGGATTCGCCGTTGTTGAAATGGCTCTTCATCATCCAGTGAGATTGGCGGCGCAAACCGCCCTGTTGGACAACCTTAGTAATGGGAGGCTTTTAGTAGGAACGGGAAAAGGATCTGCCTTTAACGAATACGAATATATAGGCTTTGGAGTTCCGATGGAAGACGCGGCAGAGAGTCTTCAAGAAGCTGAGAATCTTATTCTAGAGGCCTGGGAAGGCAATCCCGTTAATTTCACAGGAAAGTACTGGAATGTCGCTTTTCCGAGCCTTCGCCCGACTCCATATCAGACACCGCATCCGCCTCTAATAAGAGCATGCCTAAGTGAAGAATCAACCCGAGAAATGGCAAGAATTCACAGACCTATATTAATAGGAGCCCAAGATAATGATTCAATTTCAAATAGAATCAACCTCTACCGTCAGGAATTAGAGTCTGCAAATTTATCCGAAGAGAAAATAGAAACGCTTCTCGATAAAATTTGGGTGTCGAAAAACGTATTCGTGGCAGATACATCTTCGGAAGCACTGGAAAGAGCCCAGCTAGGCTTGGACACAGAACAGAATCACTTTAGAAAAGCTAGGGATGATTTCAATCCTTCACACACTATTACTAAAAAATCCAACCCTAATGAGTTTCAATCCACTTTCATAGCTGGTAATACTGAGGATGTTTATGAGCAAATCTTAGAGCTAAAAGAAATTGGTGTTTCGAATCTAATGATGAAAATGAACACAGGTGAAATGGAACCGGAGATAGTTCGAAAGTCCATAAAATTATTCTCTGAGGACGTAATGTCTAGATTCTAAAAATATAAGATGTCTGTCAATCTACTTTATACGCAGAAAGAGAACCATTTTGGTGTAATTCACTTACAGGATATCTATGAAAAAAAATAAAATCGCAGTTATAGGGGCCGGTATAGTTGGGGCCTCGGTTGCTTTTCACCTGTCAACATATGGCAAAAATGTGACTGTCTTTGATAAAGATCTCCCTGGATCAGGTGCAACAGGTCACTCCTTTGCCTGGATTAATGCATTTGGGAAACTTCCGCGACACTACTTTAATTTAAATCATCGTTCAATGGACCTTTGGGCAAGATTCAATGAAACCTTAGGAGTTGACGTCGGCTTAAAGTGGGGAGGAAACGTCACATATTATGCAGACCAACAAAAAGGACAAGAACTTCTCGATCAATGTGAACGCCTCCAATCTTGGGGATACCCTATCCAGACAATAACCCAAGAAGAATTGTCAGAGCTTGAACCCAATTTAAATATAGGTCCCTTTTATGCAGGCATACATACGCTCACTGAAGGTCATGTAATTCCGACCAGAGTAACAGAGGCATGCATGGCGAAAGTCCAAGAGAATGGTGGAGATATTTATCTCGATACCTCAGTTGAATCTATCGTCGAAACAGCCGAAGAAGTCATTTTAAACACACAGAGAGAAGAATTTAAGTTCGATAAAGTTGTTATCGCAGCAGGAGTTGATTCAACTGATCTCGCAACAAGCCTAGGCATAAACCTCCCTCAGCGTGTAAGCCCTGGGGTTGTTACTCGCACGGCCCCTCTTCCACCAATTATGGAGACTCTTTCTACTATTTATCTTCCCCCAGGCCCAGGAGATGAGGGAGAAATACATATACGGCAAGCTACCGATGGGTCCTTAATGTGTGGAGCTGGAGATCAGGAAAACGAAAACGATGATGATTCGCAAGAATACGCAGATTCATTATTGAAACGAGCATCAAGATATTTTCGGAGCCTAGATGGTGTTCAAGCANAACGNGTGCCAGTAGGGCTAAGNCCAATGCCAGAAGACGGACTACCCGTTNTTGGATTTCCAAANAAGTCAACNCGTATATACATCACTCTTATGCATAGCGGCGTTACTCTNGCCCCAATTGTTGGAGCCCTTGGGGCTCTAGAGATAGCAACAGAGTCNAGTGTTGATTCNNTGCAACCCTATCGGCCTACTCGATTCCANTNAAAAAACCAAAAACTAGTTACTNNGANGGTCAAAGNCTAGTTGGAAACTTACTTATTCTTACAACTATGTCTAGAATACGCCGTAGAGTTTAGTATCAAAAAAAACTTTTAACTCTCAAAGGAATATTGTTATGGCTGTTTACGGCACTGGAAAGTATCAATTTAAAGTGGTGGAAAATTTCTTTAAACGACCACGCGGTTGGCCTTTCGTGGAAGTTGCTGACGTCGCGGTAGATAGCCTAGACAATGTCTACGTATTTAACCGAGGACCCTATGCGGCAATAATGTGTTTTGACAAGCATGGCACATACATTAACGGATGGGGCAAAATCGGATTCGATTTTATTGTTCCTCATGGTCTAAGTATTGGACCTGACGACCATTTGTACACTAGCGATACTGGTGACCATACGGTGAGAAAATGGACCAAAGACGGGAAATTGATTCGAACGATCGGCCGTCCTTTAATCAACGCCCCTGAGCAAAGTGGCATACCTTTCAATCGTCCAACTCATTTGACTATAGCATCCAATGGAGATTTTTACGCCTCGGACGGATACGGTAACTCACATATACATTGCTTTGATCCAAATGGAGTCTTGAAATTTTCGTGGGGTGGAAATGGAAGTGGTCCTGGAAAGTTTGACACCATTCACAGTGTATACATTGACTACGAAGACGATGACAAGGTTTATGCAACGGACAGATATAACAACCGGATACAATTTTTTACTAAACACGGCGATTTTTTGGGAGAATGGAAAAATGTAAACCTCCCCAATGATGTAAGAAAAGGCCCTGATGGAAATTTCTATGTAGCAGAATTGGATCATCGAATAAGCATTCTGGACTCATCAGGTAATTTGCTTACACGATGGGGAGAAGAAGCCAAAGTAGATGATTCCGAAACCGGGTCCGGGCTACCTGACTCAGCTAGCCGTAATCCTATGATCATCGGAAAAGTCAAACATGAACCCGGTGCCGGTCTTTTTGGAGCTCCCCACGGAATCGCAGTCGATTCTGAAGGAAGTTTCTATGTTTCTGAAGTTAGTGAAACTTTCCTCGGAATCGACAGAGGAGACAGAAGTGTCCAGAAATTTATAAGGGCCTAGAAACCTTCAACACTATCGAAAGTTGTTTTCCAGGATCCAATTTCAGCTCGCTCGAATCCCAAGTGATCTCGTAGCGTGGAACCCGTATATTCCTTTCTATAAACACCGCGTTTTTGAAGCTCCGGTACGACATATTTAACAAAATCCTCAAAAGCTCCAGGTTGATGAGTGGGCCCTACAACAAACCCATCACAGGCCCTCCCATGGAACCATTCTTCCATCTCATCGGCAATTTCTTTTGGCCCACCGACCATGGTATGGCCATCACTTAACAGGCCCCTTCTAGTAATTCTCATGAAATCCCTCGGTGTAGGGTTTTTTATCCCAGTGGAAATTACCCTGTCACGCATAGCTTGCATTCCTTGGAGACCTTCAATTTCATCATCAGTGAACTCTTCGTCCAAACCTTTTTGGGCAAAGTCAAAATTAAGTGCTTCCGATAATAGTAATAACTGATCCATATCGTTTGACAACAACTCATATGCCGCTCTTTTATCTTCTGCCTCAGATTTAGTTTCAGCAGCTATTGGATACATCAGAGAAGCTATCTTCATATGCTTAGGATCACGCCCTGCCGCCGCCGCCGCCGCCTTCAACGATGCATACTCAGTTTTACCAACTTCAAGATTACGATATCCAGCAAAAATCAACTCCCCCCACCGAGAGGCAAATTGCTTCCCACGGGGGCTACCTCCAGCTTGAATAACAACAGGATGTCCCTGAGGAGTCCGAGGCACGGTGAAGGGTCCTCGGGAGCTCAAATATTTGCCCTTGTAATCAATTCGTCGAACTTTGTCTGGATGTGCGTATAAATTATTTGCTTTGTCTACCACTATCGCATCGTCATCCCATGAGTCCCAATGACCCAACACAGCTTCTAGAAATTCATCGGCTCTGTCATAACGCAAGTCATGATCCGTATGACTTTCGCGTCCCATATTCTTAGCTTCGTTATCATTAACTGATGTGACTACATTCCATGCAGCTCTACCCTTCGTCATCAAATCTAGAGTTTGAAACAATCTAGCAACATGAAAAGGTTCGTAATACGTTGTTGAATAGGTGGCTCCGAGACCAAGGTAGTTTGTCACGGCAGCCATAGTCATTAGACAGGTGACAGCATCTAGCTTCGTACAGCGTATCCCGTTTTTGACGGTTTCAGAGTGATCACCAGCATACATATCCGGCATTGCCAAGCGATCATCAAAAAAACCTATGTCAAATTTGCCTTCTTCAAGAACCCTAGCAATATGTTGATAGTAATCAGGAGAATAAGTATCTATACGAGCCTCTGGATGTCTCCATGATGAGGGTAGTGTCGTACAGTTTTGCGCTTGAAGAAACGCTACCAGTGACATTTGTCTCATAAATTCTTCTCCTTCGACATACTCATTTTCTACCTCATAGGATAACGAATGAACCGAATAAATTCCTCAGCATGACATTCTCCCACATCATCTGAGGGACATCTCCTCAAATAGAAGATAAAATAGATATCTTGACCCCTCACCAAAACACTGAGCGCTTCGAGGATCAAAAGCGATAAATGCAACTCAATATATCAACAAGAATTCTTCAGACGACACCAAAAACCTTCAGATTCTGTGGATCTAATTTATTTAAGGGAGTCCCACAAATGAACTATGGCGTTTATAACCTAAATAATCCAGAATTATTAGACACTCCTACCATGCTTACTTACCCACATCTCGTCAATAAAAACATCGACGAAATCATCAAAATCTGTGGTAGCCCAAGCAATTTGGTGCCTCATGCGAAAACACACAAATCCCCCGACATCTTAAAAATGCAAATAGAACGTGGAATCCGATCATTCAAATGCGCCACTCTTAAAGAGGTCGAAATGGTTGCTTTAAATGGTGGTCTTGAGATAGTTATGGCCTATCCCTTAATTCATCCTATAAAACTAGCTCGTTTCACTCATCTAGTCGATAGCCACCCGGAAATAAAATTTAGTGCAATTGCCAGTACNTCTGAGCACCTTAAAGAATTGAACAGNGCAGTTAGTAATATAGGNAGAAAAGTCGGTGTCTACATGGATTTGGACAGTGGAATGAGAAGAACNGGGGTTCAGCCAGGTAGCGATGCAGTACATTTTTATNCATCCATAGCAGACACAGAGTTTCTGACNCCTGTCGGNGTACATGTATTCGACGGCGAAACCACATATGTGACTTCCGCAGAAGAGCGNAAGTCCATGGCCTCNAATACTATTAAGGAAATGGAAAATATTTGGGTAAAATCAGAAAATGAGGGAATCCCAGTTACTGACAATCTAGCGGGAGGATCATGGTCTTTCTTTTACTATGCAAATCATCCAAGGATCCGTCCCACACCCGGTACTTGGATTTATTGGGACACACGTAATGCCGAGATGGATGAACTGCCGTTTGAGATAGCAAGTCTCATTCTAGGGCAAGTAGTGGATCGAGACCCGGAAAAGGATACTGTCACAGTAGACATAGGGTCTAAAGCTTGTTCCTCAGACCAGCCACTAGAACATAGATTTCGGATCATTGGCTACGACAAAGCAATCCTGGTTCTACAGAGCGAAGAGCATGGCGTGGTCAAGCTTAACGGAGAAAAAATGGAGGTCGGCGACTTCGTATTGGCTGCCCCCGGTCATGCATGCACTATGACTGTCAAGTTCCCATCCACAAATATAGTTGATCAAGACGGAAACATACACGGACAATTTATTCATTCAGCACGGGACAGATAAATTTATTTCGCTGAATTTGCTGAAGTTTAATTTTGGGAACCTTTAGAAAATCCGAGTCAATGACTGAAAAGATAATCTCAACTGGTTTTATCCTCGCCTTCCTAACCATCATCGCCTGTAGTAGCGAGGAGGGCAATCTACTCCCCCTAAAACCTTCCGAGTCACGGCCTCGCACCAACGTATCATTAACCTCCGAACCCACATCAACCACAAATGTCTCTGAATCTATCGAATACGTTTCTACGAATACCCCCATATCAGTCACAACCTACCAACCGACAGTAAAAACAACCCCTGTTTCGACCAGAACTACCAACCAGACCCAAAAGTTCCCAGTTTCAGCCAAAGATACAACTCTAGAAACAGCCTCCCCCACCCAGACACCAACTCCAATAGTAATTACGCCCACATTAAAAAAAGAAGTCGTGGAACCCAAATTGCCGAACCCCACACCAAACCCGTTCAAAATAATTTCACAAATTTGTACCGATGAAAGTGGTCCAGTTTGTTCTGAACTGAGATTGGGTGACGATTATTTCACTACCACTAGTCCTCAGAAAGGCTACCTGTATGCATGCAATGCAAAAAATCCTAACGCACCAGGTTCCAACACTGACAGGCTTACCTGGGTTGATTTTACTATGAAAACTTGGAATTTTTTCGAAAAACTATGGTTGCCAAAAGGGTCATTTGAGGCAACTCCAGGCACTTATGAGGAGACAATTATTGGCAATACCCGAACTATTAAAACAAATAATCTCCCCGTAGACGGGAAGATCGGAGATTGGCCTATGACTGACTATCCGATCCTGACCGAGATAGACCGTAATCCCGGAATCCCTTCATCCGGAGAGTTCTCAGTATCATATTCCACTGATCCTTCAGAAGCAGATAGCCCCTCATGTGTTTCGCTAGGACCAATCGGAATCACGAAAAATGGGGTAGTCATTTACAACGCCTCTGATGCTAGAGGTGAAGATGCAGTCGCCAAAGAAATAGTGGATATTTTTGGCGGTCACCCAGCAATGACTGATTATCATTACCACTTCATACCTGAGAGGCTAGACAATAAATTCCTAAGCGATGGGCATTCAGATATTGTGGGTTACATAAATGATGGGTTTCCATTACACGGTTACAAAGGGTCTATGGGGATCGAAATGACTAATAAAGACCTAGACATGTGTCATGGCCATAACCATGGAGTTTTGGGCTATCACTATCATGCAACAATAGAATATCCATATACCGTGGGCTGTTACTTTGGAATTCCAGCATCTGGTAGCCACGTACCCCGACAATCCAATATGGATGTAAGAAACGAGCCCCCAAACAAAAATCCTGATCTTTCCAGGGCCGCATCAATCCTTGGTGTTCCTGAAGAATCTCTGAGAAGTGCCCTCGGTCCTCCACCTCCTAACCTAGCAGAATCAGCGATAATTTTGGGAATTAACGAAGATATCCTAAGAGCTGCACTTGGGCTGAGTAGGTAGAGCATATTCCCGACTTCGGCCAGATATGTGCATGCTAGTCAATCCCAGACACTAATATGAAAAGTGGGGTGTAGACAGAGTTCTAGTCATCTAAAATTTTCTATCACTTCTTCTGACAACCAATCCATCTTCTCAATAAATTGTTGCAGATTGGATGATCTAGTATCCAATATAATGTGGCTTACACCTGTATTTTCATACTCGATAATATCTTCAATGATCTGGTCAGAATCCCCTGAAAATCTCCTCCGACCACCATCACCCACAACTTCCACATCGTATATTGGAGCTTTTATGGCAATAGATAATTCAGAAGGATCTCTTTCATACCTCTCGCACACTGAATGCATATAGTCGACTTCAATAGCCAATTCCTTGGGTTCCAATGGCGAGGCCGGATTAGCACCTACTGGATGCCATGCATTGCCGAGCCTAACCACCCTCCTTATTGCTGCCCTGCTTTGTCCCCCCACCCAAATAGGTGGACCGTCCTTTTGCAACGGCTTTGGTGCAAACTGCAAGGGAGGGAAACTGTAATAATCCCCTCTAAAAGACGGATTTTCCTCAGTCCACAGAACTTTGAACATACGAATGAATTCGTCGGTAACTTTTCCTCTCTGATTGAATGGCGGAGTATCGAGAACTTGAAATTCTTCCTCAAGCCACCCTACACCCACACCTACGATCAATCTCCCACCAGAAAGAACATCTATCGTGGACAGCATCTTAGCCGTTAGAACCGGATTCCGATGAGGCACTATTAATACACTAGTAACCAAACTCGTGTTTTCTGTTGCTCCCGCCAAGAACGCTAATTCTGAAATCATCTCCAGATGCTCCCCATCTTGATCCCAGGGGACTTCAGAAGTGACCGAATATGGATACTGTGATTTTGGGTCGATAGGAGCTATAACGTGATCACCTGCAACCATAGAATCAAAACCGAGTGCTTCTCCGTGGGAAGCTATTTTTAGTAGTGGTTCTCTGGTTGCCAAAGAACCGTGGGTAGGTAGATAAAATCCAAATTTCATAACAGAACCTCCATTCTTTGATGATCGTATCGATCAACTCCTCCGTGTAGGCACGCCTGCCTCTTCAAATAAGTGAATCATCTCTTCCAGAAGATGGCTGGGCAGTCTAATGGAGGGAGGTCGTGGAGGGCCAGCTCGAAGCCCTACATGCTCCATCGCAGCTTTAATAAATGGTCCTTCCCCACCTGTATATGACAGGACCTTCACCACCCATTTTCGCCACTTCCACTTGAACTCACTTAACTTATTTTTCGCAGAGATATAGTCTCTATCGTTAAGTAGGTTCCATACTTCGGCAGGGTATTCAGGCCAGAATCCACTGAGATGTGTTATAAACCCCGTTGCTCCCAAAACATGGCTCAGAATATGTTCACCTGAGTTATCTATGATAGCTAGTGTACCTGCAAATCTATCGAGTCCATCTCGATACAAAGTACCTTCGGGAGCAGACCATTTCATCGCATTAACACTCCCTATATTTGAGAGTTCATCTATCAGTGCAAGACTCATAGTAAGACCTTCCCACCACGTGTGGTAAATCATAAGGTTAATATCAGATTCCTCGTCCACCTTCTGAAATAGACGAACCACGTCAGATTCTGATGGCTCATAGTAATAGGTGGGGCCGAGTTGCACACCATTAAGCCCTATTTGTGACGCGTGTTGAGCTAAGTCGACTATTGTCCGAACATCTGTATGTTGAACACTCGACAGAACAGGAACTTCACCGTTTGCGGCCTCAACAGACGTAGTCATCACTGTTTTTCTTTCTTCAAGGTTCATTGCCGGATGCTCCCCTCCTGCTCCACCAACTAGAAGAGTTCCTTTGCCAGTAACAACTCCGGCATCGACCATAAACCGTATGTTTTCAGTCAAAGCGTCCAGA
Source organism: Chloroflexota bacterium (assembly GCA_002696685.1). The sequence goes on from NZSI01000025.1 coordinate 23,970, forward strand.
TCAAGCGATAAATCCTCTTTAAATGGTGTGGCCACAGCAACCATAGGTCCGCATAACCAGGAACGAATATTAGACGTCATAAAAAAATGAACTCCCCTTGCCAATTATTGGGTCACAAGACTCTTGATTTAGAGACGTTAATCTTTTGACATACTTTGATCAGCTGAAAAATATGACGACGCACGTCGAATAAATAAAACGGATGTTACTATCTGAGAAAGTAAATGGCGATTCAATGGATCGTGTCAAGGTAATCGAATTTATAGTTTGATACCCTATCTTTGAATCAAAAACATGAAAGGATCCAATCCCTCCAACATGCCCCCAAGCACTAACGAAAAAAAAGGTGGAGGAATATTTTACGGTTGGTGGATAGTAGCCGCTACCTGCGTGGTAAACGCGAT
>NZSI01000026.1 GCA_002696685.1 Chloroflexota bacterium
GAAACGATCACTGACAGGTTTCTTGGAAAAGCTTCGTTGTTCTCCTCTATGCTTATTATTCCTTGGAGAGAATTCTCTCGCAGAGGATCGGTTTCCTTCCTGCCTATCGGAATTTCTCGTCCTATCCATAGTTCTGGGAGATCGGTTGCTCCTGGGAGATCGGTTGCTCCTGGGAGGTCGGTTACTACTGGGAGATCGGTTGGTTCTGGTATCAGTCGGTCCTCCCACTAGGTTTGGAGAAAAGCCGCCATAATCGAAATCGTCTAACTGACGTCGTTCTATCTGACCTCCAAGGATTTTTTCCACTTTGCGTATCAGTAATTCATCATCAGGTACCGAAAGGGTAAATGCCTCTCCGTTGCTTTCAGCCCTCCCGGTCCTTCCAATTCGATGAATGTATGTGTCAACGGTATTGGGCATGTCAAAGTTAATTACATGGGTAATTTCTGTAACATCAATTCCCCGAGAGGCGATGTCAGTTGCTACGAGTAGGTCGTATTCTCCCTTTCGAAAGCCGTCTATTGCTCTGCGGCGCTTGTTTTGGGACATGTTTCCCTGAAGAGGGGCGACGCTGTATTTTGATTTTTCTAAGTCTGCTGCAAGAAATCGAGCGCGACGTTTCGTCCGAGTAAACACTAAGACCTGTCCGGTCGCAGTTTCACGAAGTAAATGAAGCAACATATTCTTTTTTAATTTATCCGTAGTTGGATACAAAGTATGGCTTACCGTGTGAACAGGAGCTATCGTTCCTATTTGTACGGTCTCAGGATCCTTGAGAATACTTGAAGTTAATTCTCGAATGTCATCTGGCATCGTGGCAGCGAAGAATAGGGTCTGCTTTCTTTTCGGCAGGTGCTTCAATATGCGTTTGATATCTGGTAGAAATCCCATGTCACACATTGTGTCCGCTTCATCCAATACCAGAGTTTCAACATGATTGAGATTGATTGTTCCCTCAGAAACGTGATCAAGGAGTCTTCCTGGACACGCGACAGCGATATCTATGCCCCGTTTGAGTGATTTGTCCTGTGGGCTCTTATTCACTCCACCGTAGAGAGCTAAGCTCTTAAGGTTGGTTTTATAACCTAAATCGATAATCGCTTGATTTATTTGATCTGCCAACTCTCTTGTTGGCGCTACCACCAGGGCTTTTATCGGGCGATCACTTGTTGTAGCTTTTTTTTCCAGACTATTTAGTAGTGGTAATACAAATGCGGCTGTCTTACCGGTTCCCGTTTGAGCCAGTCCAAGTACGTCTCTACCAGATATAGCTAAGGGTATGCATTGCTCCTGAATAGGCGTTGGTTCTTTATATCCTGCTTTCCTGACTCCATCGAGAACAGTAGCGCTAAGATTTAATTGATTGAATTCCAGTTTAAAACTCCTCATTGATTCGGTTTTGGGTTCTTCAAAAAACCGGTCTACCAAAAATGTAGACAGGTAGGAAGGCTAGTTACAAACAAGCTCGTATACAGGTGTTACTTTTAGAGAGAAGCTTTTCGATCGTGAGGACCTATATTAATTTCCTGGAGCTGTGTCAGTTTGAATCCAATATGTTTGAACCCATTAAAATTATACATTCTATTCTTTCAGGAATCATTGTGTTTTACTCTCTTCCCGTTAAGAAGCGTTCCTACTGGTGTGTATCTGACAAAGTAACGGTAGGATAGCAATCCCAAGGTTATGGTAAGAGAACATGACACCAAAAACTTGGACTCNGCCGTCCAATTCAACCCGGTATGAGTCAAGAGAAAACCAGAACGGTCGGCATGTGCTAGCCAGAAAGTAAAAAAGGCTACAACTGGTAGGTGCATTATGTATATCCAGTAGGAAGAATCCGCTAGCCACCGCTGCCATCTGCTGTTCCTTCCTGTCATTACGGCCTCAAATGTGCCCAGTAAAGCTATACTCAATAAAGCTGCAGAGAAGCCGTAGAATAGATTATTCAGTAGGCTAAAAAATTCTAATTGGCCAGTGTTTCCTGCTGCTTTTAGGCTGTCTGAAATGCTAGATAGTATCAAGTGTCCAAAATAGACTATGGTTGAAGAAATCCACAGTAATACAAGGGAACTTGAACGGGTTAGCAGGTTTATCAAATCTCGTCGTTTCCACAAACCGAAACCATAAAAGAAAAATAGAGCGGTGTACATCAAGTCGGGTATGTTTACGGGCCAAATGGGCTTACTTTCGTTTTCCGCACGCAGGATAAGTAATATTACGGCTCCAAGTGCGAGGACGATTGGGATCCGTGAATATATTACGGCGCTCACATAATGAACGAAGGTAGGCCTGAATACTATTCTTATTAATCCTGTCGCAAACCCTGCTATTGTTATGAGAGCTGCGACCACGCCAGTAATAACTAACAGGCTAAAAGCTTTAAATATGCCTATGCCTTCAAGTGGGCCTATTCCGTAAGCGTAGATTAATGCGCATAAAAATATGCACCAGGACATGAATATCAGTATCAACGAAGATTTCGCAGACCACAGTGATTTAGCGATAATAATCACTGAGTAGAGTAACAATAANTAGTAGAGGAACCACAGATGGGCTATAAGGCCTCCACTGGATTTTAAATCTAGGCCTATATCGCCAATGTTTTTAAGTGATTGTAGATNGAATGAACCAGTCCATCCATAGGCCCAGAGAAAAGGAACTAGTAGAGCCGTGGCGGTTCCAAAAATGAGCAAAGGTAATCCTATGTGGGTTACTCTGTTTAAAATCAAGGTTTTAAGCCCTCTTCGTTCCAAAAGCAGATGAGCAAAAAAGCCTGCTAGCAAAAAAAAGAGGGGCATTCGCCATACATGAATGAAGTCCATCATTAGCAGTAGAGGGACCGACTGGTCATCATCGGCTGGCCACATCCATTCAATGTTCAGGAGTCTTGAGAAGTAAGGAATGGATGCATGGAGTAGGATGCCTAGTAGCATCGCTATTCCTCGTAGTGCGTCGAGGCCTCTGTACCTTGGGTTTTTGTTCCCGACAGTTTCCCGTGACATTCTCACTACCATAACAACAATAAATAGATTTACGGCATATTCTAATTTAACCGGCTTCACAATGGTGCTAGAAAATCCGTTACACTGCGACAAGTGTGTTGNGACACATACGATTCGACGCATANAAGGTGTCGATTCACATCTAAACTAAGGAGAATTCTCGTGGAATATCGTAGGTTTGGGAGGACTGATATTAATGTATCAGTACTTGGATTTGGATGTGGTGCTGTGGGTGGTCTGATGGTTCGAGGTCAGCATGCAGATATGATTCGTTCTGTTGAGTACGCTCTGGAACATGGTGTTAACTATTTCGATACAGCAAGAATGTACGGAGATGGTCTTTCCGAAATTCATACGGGAGCTGTACTTCGAGAAATTGGAGCTGCCGAGGCAATAGTTGGTACCAAGGTTAAGTTGTCCCCAAGTGACTTTACTGATATTCCAAACGCCATTGCAACTCAGATTGAAAATAGTTTGGAACGACTCGGGCTTGATACTGTTGATATCGTGTATACCCACGATAGGTTAGGTATGAAGTCTTCTCCTGGCCAAGGCATAGTTTCTGAGCGGGAATTAGGACAAGTCGTTGATGTCTTTGATAGATTCGTGAATGCCGGTAAAATCAGATANTGGGGTTTTAACGGATTAGGGGAAACTTCAGCTATAAAGACCTGCGTGGAGCAGTTTCGTCCAAGTGGAATACATACTTGCTTCAACATGCTAAACGCTTCTTCGGTGGAAGACGCCCCCCCTAGCTTTTCTTATCAGGATTACGAAAATCTATCCAGAGTAGCTTCCAATGTTGGTGCCGGGACCGTTGCTATTAGGGTGTTGGCCGCCGGAGCGTTAACTGGGACTCCGGAGAGGCATGAGATTGCCGCGCCAGCCGTTGCTCCAATAGCTACCGGTGAAACACTTGAGGAGGATTTTAATAGAGCCTCCGCTTTTAGTTTTCTTGTTGCGGAAGGCTATGTTTCCTCTATGGTAGAGGCTGCGGTAAGGTTCTCAATCAGTTTTGAAGAAATATCTACTTCTCTAGTTGGTCTGTCGTCATTTGATCATATTAAGCAAGCAATCTCTGCGGCCGAGAAAGGACCTTTCGATGGGGAAGTTTTAGAGCGGCTNAAAGNCCTTAGGACCACATTTATCTGAGACCCCTGAGCTCCAGACTATCTTCAGTAAGTTAAAGACTAGTATCAACTTGAAGGAAAATGAATAATGAAGATTACAGACATACAAACTTTTATCGTGGATGCAGGTTGGCGGCCTTGGATGTTTGTCAAAGTTGAGACAGATGAGGGACTAGTGGGTTGGGGAGAGTGTTCGGATGGAAAGTCACCGCACGGCATTGAAGGGGTTATAAGAGATTTGAAACCCGTTTTGCTTGGGAAAGACCCACGGGCGTTTGAGATGCGTTTCAACGAAATGGCTATTAATACTCGGCAGAGTCGAGGGGGTGTTGCAGCCAAAGCACTTGCTGGTCTCGATTGCGCATTTATAGACATAAAAGCGAAGTATCATGGAATCTCTGTGGCTGAGCTATTTGGAGGGCCTACCCGCGATAAAGTTAGAGTGTATTGGTCTCACTGNGGCTCGAGCAGAATAAGACACGCCGATATACTGGGAACTCCTCCTATCGAATCTTGGTCAGATGTAACAGCNTTAGGAAAAGAGGTGAAAAGTAGAGGATTTACTGCGCTGAAGACAAATGTACTCTTACCTGGCGAGAATGCTACATTTGGAGGGGGATCAGTTGGAGGCTCGGGAACAACCGACCAGATTGCTCCCAAATGGCTTGTTCCTCATATAGAGACCTTAATTGGAACGTTCAGGGATGCCGTGGGAGAGGATATTGATCTTAATCTTGATTTGAACTTTCACTTTAAAACTGAGGGGTGTCTTCGAATAGCGAAGGTTTTGGAACAATTCGATATGTTGTGGCTAGAGATAGACATGTATGACCCTCATAGCCTGCGTCAAATAAAGGACTCAACATCAACTAGGATATGCACGGGTGAAAATCTTTTTTACATGGAACAGTACTTGCCATATTTTGAAAACCATTCTGCAGATATGTTCATGATTGACGTTCCATGGAACGGATTTAGCCAATCGAAAAAGATTGGTGATTTGGCTGAAGTTTTTCAACATAACGTAGCGCCTCATAATTACTATAGTCATTTGTCTAGCTATGTAAGCGCATCGTTATGCGCGTCACTCCCGAATGTCAGAATAATGGAAATAGATATTGATGATGTGCCGTGGAAGGATGACTTAACTACAAACACACCTGAAATTGTGGATGGTTACATGACAGTTCCTACTTCTCCAGGCTGGGGTGCTGACATAAATGAGGATGTTGCAAAAGAGCATCCATGGGATGAAAACAAGCTCGTGTCGGTGACCTCACATGGGTACAAGGTTATATAGGCCATGAATTTGTGGTGGGTATGGTAGANGATCTTTCATCAACATCCCCTAATGAAGATTTAGAAGGAACAATTCCAGAGGCCGGCTCTTACCGGTGGGTGGTTTTCTCCGCGTTTGTCGCTTGCAACACTGCAGGATTCTTGATTGCAAATACTATTGGAATTTTGCTTCCATCAATAACCGACGATATTTCACTGTCACCGACAGAGCAGGGGATTCTAAGTTCGGCTCCTTTTTGGGCTAATCTCACACTGATGATCGCGGTCAGCTGGTGGACCTCAAGATACCGACCGAAGATTTTAGTTTCGGTAACGATGTTATTGGGAGCTTTATTTCTATTTGTTCAAGGTTGGGCTCCCACCTTCCTAGCCCTATTCTTCGGAAGACTAGCTTTTGGGGTAACTATGATTGCTAGGGAGCCAGCTCGGTCTCTGCTTATAAAGCAATGGCTTCCCCAAAGAGAAACAAATATGTCGGGGGGAATATCTAATCTTTTTTTTGGGATTATCGTTAGTGGGGGGCTTCTGCTGACGCCGGCCATATTGAATTATTTTGATGGTAACTGGCGGCCAACCATGAATACATTCGGAGTTTTTTTCTTAGTTCTTGGTGTTATGTGGCAGATTCTAGGAAAAGAGAGAAATACCGCAAAAACTCTTGTAACTGATCCTGTCAGTACATCAGTAAGTGAGTTCTCCTTGGTAAAAAAAGCCTTTTCATTTAGGGAGATCTGGATAGCCGGAATCGGTTTTACTGGGGCAATGATGGCATTTTCTTCCTTCAACAGCTTTTTCCCTACTATGGCTTTAAATTTTTACGATGTTTCGTTAAGCGGTTCTGGATTGATCTCNGCAATGTATGTATTGCCAGGAGGATTTTCTGGCGTTATTGTGGCTTATTACTTAAAAGGTGTCAGGGGTAGAGCACCTATTTTGGCCCTTGCAGGGATTGCTATGGCCGGCACTTACTGTGCTATGACAGTAACCGATTCATATCCCCTGCTTATTATTGTTGCTATTTTGAATGGTATTGGTTGGGGGTTTTTCCCTATTCTGTACATGGTTCCCTTTCATCTCAAGGGTGTTCAGCCTCGAGAAATTGCTATCGCAGTCGCAGTAGTAATGTCTATGGCGCACTTGGGCTCCTCCGTTGGGCCGGCGTTAACGGGTTATATGCAGGAATCTTTGGGAAGCTTGCAAGTGTCTTTAAGAATGATTTCTTTAGCACCTTTGACGTTAGTTATTGCAGCGGTACTTCTTGGGAAAAAGCAATAGCATGTCTCCGAATAGTCCGAATTGGCACGAGTAAAATCTGATGCCGGTCACCTGGGTTTATACGAAGACCGGAACTCATGGTAGGCCTATATGTCGGTAGAGATTTTTGAATAAAATACCGTTTAGAGCAGTGCCGATGCNGCAAAAACCTCAAGATGTAGTATTTTCTAGCCACCGGAAAATAACCCATGTTCAACGGAGTGTGGTAGAATCTAGCCTCATATTTAAGTAGGCTGGGGGCAGAGAATGTTACCTGGCGGTTCGGAGTTGAGTAGAACGTGAATATCTATTGTGGAAATATAGCCTATACAACAACAGAAGATGATCTTAGGGATCTTTTCTCCCAGCATGGAGAGGTCTCGGCGGTGCGTGTGATTACCGACCGAGATACTGGAAGATCTAAGGGTTTTGGATTTGTTGAAATGGTGGACGATGGTCAGGCCAAGGAGGCTATTGAAGCCTTAGATGGTAAAGACTTTATGGGTCGAGATGTCAGGATAAACGAGGCCAGACCCAGAGAACCTAGGTAGATTCAGTTCTATGGGTTAACCCTCAACAGAATGTTTGAGAGTTAACCAAGAGGTTTCTTGTAAATATGTGACTTGGTGTCACAGAAAGCACTTCCGTGTTTCATTCCAGAGTGTAAACACGCTTGGCATTCTTGCAAAACATGTCAGCCCGTTCAGCATCTGAATAGTTAACTGACAGTTTTTTAAACGCGTTATACATTACGTGGTAAGAAAAGGACACTTTATCAACCGGGAAATTACTTTCGAACATTGATCTGGTCGTTCCAAATTTGTCGATGCAATAACTGATAAAAGGTTCCATGTCGTGTGCCAATTCATCCGAACCAATTGGGACATCTCTCAAATACCAATCGAAGCCCATAATTGGCATTCCCATTCCTCCTAGCTTCACCACAACATTTTCGCATTCACCTACTGCCTCTATTCCTTCTTTCCAGGCCGGAATAGTTTCTTTGTCTTTTCCCTGATATGGGCCGATGCGTAGAAGACCACCTATGTGATTTAAAATAATAGTTAGGTCAGGTAAGGCCCTAGCGAATTCTGCAAGTTCGAGAAGTTGATGGTGATAAAGCCATGCTTCGAAAGTCATTCCCATTTCAGACAGAACTGCCGCGCCCTCCCTGAATGTGGGCTGAGACATTTGGTGAGGGGTTCCCATGGATGATGTTGATGCTAGTTCGGGATTTGGATCAGAGGTCAGACGATGTCTTATTCCTCTGAATCTGTTTGGACTGGCTATCCTTAAAGCCTCTAATATCGGTTTAACCCGTTCCCCAAGGTTAAGGTTTGCTGAGCCGACTATGCCAGCCGCTATTTGGTGGTCACCATAGATACCACTAGCACTCGCCGCCGCTGTGCCTTGAACAAATTCAACTTCCCCTANGGAGCGTAATTCTGCCGGTCCGGAGGATCTCAGCATAGCCTCTGCTTCAATAAATACCGTAGAGCGTATATTGTGGCCAGAATCTATGTCTTGCAACAGTTCTTCTAGCAGATATCGGTGATGTGGGATTCTCTCTAATCTTTTATCCCATAGGTGGTGGTGAGGATCGCAAATTTCTATATNTGGCTCCACAATGTCCTCGATTGTGAGACTTAACCAGTCGTTTCCCCCGTATGGCATACCTTTTCTCCCTTACTTGAGACGATGGATAGATTTGTAAACTTTTCTNTCAGGGTTGGTCTTTCCCTCTCTTCAAGAGAGAACCATTGTACTCGGCGGTCTCCACCTATGTGTAAGCTGCTGATCCAATGCTTTTGCTTGAGTAATCTGGAACCAAGCCAATCTGTTCTCTTATACCTNGGATGAACGGGGTGAATTTTTCGCGTGTTTAATAAAAGGTAATTAAAAATAAATTTAATAAATTTAGATGATTANTGATATTTAAATATAAGATTAATAGCTTGTTTACTTGATGTTTGAAGTCATATAAAGCACAATTATTTGCATAAAAGTTGGATAAAAAGTCATAAATCTATATTTAAATATCTTATTTATCAATTGGAAGGAGGCTAGGATGGTTTCAAGTGACTTAATGACTACCAAGGAACTATCAGAATATTTGCAGCTAGATCGCATGACAATTTATAAGTTGCTTAAGGCTGGTGACATACCTGCCAATAGGGTGGGGCATCAGTGGCGGTTCTTCCGGACGGATATAGATGACTGGATACGATCAAAACAGGTTCGCCCTGGGTCTCCAGAAAGACTTTCAGATTAATCGCTGGTAATCGATTAATGAATAGTGAGGGTTTTCATTGCTCTAATTTTATGGTGGGAGTTACTGCATGGGCGAAAGTCGATACAATTTGTAATGTTCCCATCGTAAAAAACACTATTCTCATTCCCGATATGAATAAAGATATCAATTCGCTCTGAGGGTCGGCGTTGAGCACTTGGGCCACATCCGACGAATAGCCACCTGACATCATTGTTTGGGCCACTATAGCCGTGGCGATGGCGATACCTGTAACATTTCCCGAATTTCGGGAAAGATTTACTAGTGCTGAGACAACGCCGTGCCTATGATTGGCTGAACTCAGGAATATTCCAGCGCTATTTGGTGACATAAAGATTCCCGAGCCGCAACTGAAGACGATGATCGCGAACATCGTATATGTCAGTGATGATGTCGGTACCATAAATCCCATCATGTATAGTCCTACCCCGCAAAGGAAGAGCCCGAAAGTAGTGAAGGGTTTAATACCGTATCGGTCCGATAGATANCCTGTTAATGGTCCCAATATAATNCTACTAATCGCATTGGGAATAAGGACGTAAGCTACCTGAGCCGGGGTTAACTTGAAAACTGCCTGGAGAAAGAATGGAATTATGAATCTGAATGAGGTCACACCCAGAAACGAAAGGTAGTTNGATACTATTCCCACCGTGAAGTGCTGTTGGCGAAATAGAGTTAGGTCAAGCATAGGTTCTTTTGATTTTGATTCCCACCATATGAATCCGACAACAGAGACTATAAACACCAGAGCACCGACCAAAATGGGTAATGAGAGCCATCCAACACTGGACCCATTCGAAAGAGTGAATAGAAAAACCATTATTATTGATGTCGACAGGCCTGCACCAACCCAGTCGAATGAGCTATTTTTCTCATCTTTTTTACTAAATCGTGATGGATCTAAAAAGATAATTGCTCCCACTAGGGCTATTGAGGACAGGGGCACGTTTATCCAAAATACCCATTCCCATCCTACGTAAGTGACTAAGAGGCCTCCTAGTATGGGTCCAATTATTCCACCGGTCCCGATGACACTACCGTGTGCACCGAGGCCTTTGCCTCGTTCATTATTTGCGAAAACAGAGGTCACCATCGCCATTCCCGTGGCCTGTGTCATGGCGGCGCCTATTCCCTGTAAAATCCGGAAAAATATCATGCAAACAATAGGATCTAATGAACCTATTGAATTGCTTAGCCAGGGTGAGAGGCCTGAAAAGAAGGCCATAGTTCCAAAAAGGAAAAGACCGATTAAATGGATTGGTTTTCTACCGACTTGGTCAGATAGTCTACCCATGGGTAACAACATAGCGCTTATTGCAAGAGATTCTGCCAGAATGATCCACTGAACAGTAGTGAGCGAAACAGAGAGATTCTGTGCAATTGTTGGTAAAGCAATGCTCACACCACCATGATGTGTGACATTAGTGATTGAACCCAGAGCAACCGTCGCAAATACAATCCATTTGTAATTTGTGGATCTATAAAGGGCCGTCCGCATGACTTAATACTACTATGCAAACTTCAGATATACTGGCTCCGGAATCAAAGACCCATATTGAGTAACTTAATCTAATAGTGAGGCGAAATCGGATGAATACAAGGCAAATTACGGGAACTCCCTCTGAGATACTTGTTGAGCAGTTGGTTGCTTCTGGCGTCAAATATGTTTTTTATAACTCAGGCTCTCGGGAGGCCCTATTTTTTGATGCCTTACACGGCAATCCAAACATCCATGGGATATTAGCTCTACACGAGGGAAGTGTTACGTCCATGGCAGGTGGATATTCCCAAGTTCATAACGATCCAGCAGTGATGGTCGTGCATCTTGGTGCAGGTTTAGCACAATGTATGGGCCAACTAATAAACGTCTGGTTTGGTGGCTTGCCCGTTGTAGTCATAACTTTTGCTGGAGATACCGGAAGCTGGGTAGATAGGATCAATTTAGATTTGGACCATTCTTTTGGCCCATCTTCTATATCTGCTCCTATGGTTAAAGCCAACTGGACAGTAATAGATCCTGAAGGATTGCCTTCGGCTGTTGAAAGAGCCTTACAAGTTGCTAGGACACCTCCATATGGTCCTGTTCATCTTGCCGTATATGACACGATGTTGGGTAAGCAACAGATCACAGCCGATATAATTGAAGGCTCGAAATCTGGGTTACGGTCTGGCAATGCATCTGACGAAGACCTCGTAAGGGTCTTAAGTGTATTAGACGAGTCGAAGAAGCCAATGATATATGCGGGGGATGGCATATGGAAAAGTGGTGGTGAAAAACTCGCAGCTCAGCTTGCAACTCATTTTGGTGCCGCTGTAGCTAACAGCCATACCGATTATCGGGGTATTTCTATTAAGCATCCACAACACATTGGTCAATTTGACCAGGCCTCAGCAGCGTATGAGCCCGACTTTATCTTATCTATTGGGGCTAGACATCAAGGGTCCGGTTACTCCAGTGACCACATTCCTTTCAAACGATTGTCCAATACCGGAGGAACGCATATAGCCCTCGGTTCTGATTTGGAGTATGTAACAAATTACCCAGGTTTAGACTTGGCTATTATCGGAGATGAAAAAAATGCCTTGGAAAGGCTGTTATCCGTTGCTATGGATGATTTTCCCTCAACAAGGTATAACTTGAAGAGAGAGAAAGCTTTAGAAGCAGGTACGTTATGGCGTAGCGCACGACGAAAGTCGATGAGGCCTGATCTGGAAAATGGTGTGGTTAGGCCAGGGGTAGTAGCCGATGTCGTTGATGCTGAACTGGAGGCGATTGGTGGTGGATTTGTAACGAATGAACAGTTTGCTGTGTCCCATGAGTCAATTCCGTCAGGGCTTGGAGAGAAAAATAATGTTTATTTGAGACCTCCTGGTGGATCGGAGGGTTGGGGGGTTGGAGCCGCTATTGGGGCTAAGCTTGCAGCAGTCGACCAACCTGTAGTGGGATTTGTAGGCGATGGGTCGCTCTATTATGCTGACTCTGGCATTTGGACGGCGGTTCATCATAATATCCCAGTCCTTTATATCATTACCAATAATAGGGCATANGGCATTGTGGCTGGATTCTTTGAGGAGGCAGACGGTCGAATGAGCGATACTGGAAAATATGGAGGTGTTGTTTTAGAGGGGATGGAGCCAGTGAAAATCGCTGAAGCATTTGGGATGGAAGCTGAGTCAGTTGATGACGAGTCTAAAGTGGTGGATGCTGTGCGTAGAGGATTGACTATAGTCAATAAAGAAAACCGACCTTATCTAATAGAATTTAAGTTACCTATTGGTCTTCCTGAAGGAGGGGTCGCTGATCAACAGTACCGAATGCGCTAAAGTAGCTAAGCCGCTACCTGTTTCCGATAACTATTGAGCTTGGAGCGTCTAGTTGGTTGGGAAACAAAGAGTATTTGGCTCATTTTAAAGGATTGGCTATTGGCTAAGCTGACTCGAGAAGAAGTTATATTCGTTGCCACTACTAGTAGATTATTTGCCGGGTTGGATTTATCTGGACTTGATCTGTCCAGATGCAACTTGTCTAGATGTAATTTCCAAACCGCAAATCTTAGTAACTGTAACCTTTCAAGGTCGAACTTACGTGGATGCATTTTTGATCAAGCAAACCTCGAGAAAGCTGATATCTCCAGGTCTAACCTATCTGTGGCGGAAATGAAGGGTGCTAATTTGAAAAATGCAGACCTAAGAGGGTCTAATCTAAGTGGAGCCGCCTCCACTTCACAGCAGACAACTTCTAGGATTATTGGAGCAAATTTACAAAGTGCGGATTTAAGAGATGCTGATCTAAGAAAGTCTGTACTGGTTAGGGTTAAGTTCGATTATGCCGATCTTAGGGGAGCGAACTTTGCTGGAGCAAATATGACTAGAGTTTCCCTGATGGGGAGCAGATATGACGTGGCCGCTTTTGATGAAGCGATAAATGTCTAAATTTGGCACTTATTTAGGCTTGGTAAACTGATATCTAACTACTCTTGGATGTGGAGAAAAATTATGCAATTCTCATATGGGGTCTATCTGGGGGATTAGATTGGAATACATCAAGAATTTGATTAGAGGGCATAAAGTTAATTTGAAACCGGAACTCATAGTAGTGGGAATGGGAAACCCTGGTCCAGATTACGCGGCTAGCCGGCATAATGTAGGATTTTGGCTTATAGATTCTCTAGCTGAGAAAGCAGGTGTACGTCTTTCTCGAACCCATAAAACGACTTATTCAACCCATGTAGAGATACATGAAAAATTGGTAGTCCTTGCACGCCCAAGAACCTATGTAAACAGAACTGGGGAAGCTATTAGTTATCTACTTAATCGTTACGGAGTTCGTCCAACTCAATTGGTGATTGTATATGACGATATACATCTGCCTGTGGGGAAACTTCGTATTAGGGCAAAGGGCAGTGCCGGCGGTCATAATGGAATACGCTCGGTTATATGTGCTTTAGATAGTAACCAGTTTCCTAGAATTCGTATCGGTGTTGGCAGTCCTGAACCTGAAGACGATCAAATAGGGTATGTTTTGGGAGTACCAGATGATGAGGATAGATCAGCAATAGAACATTCCATATCAGTGGGAATACAAGCAATATCAACTTTGTTGTGCAAAAGTGTTGACACCGCGATGAGCGAATACAATTGAGCATTCCTAACAAATTTATAATTTGACCGGTATCTTTGGCAATATCACAGCCAAATCTTCATATAAGTGGTTGGTTTACTCATCCGTAGGGATGGCTGCTTTTGTAACTGTTTCAGATCAGACAGGGACGACGCTTGCCTTGCCCAGAATTGGTCATGAATTTGGTGCTGATATACCAACGGTCCAATGGCTGTACCTCGTCTACACNCTCTTTATTAGCGCGCTTTTNTTGCCTATGGGTAAGCTGTCCGACATTCTAGGCAGGAGACGCATTTACATATTGGGACTTACTGTATTTTCGGCCGGAGCTGTTATGGCTTATTTTGGTCAAGAGCTTCACCTTCTATTAGTTGCTAAGGCTATTCAGGGCATTGGCGCAGCTATGATTCAGGCTAATGGTTTGGCACTCATGGCTGAAGCCTTTCCAGATAGACAACGTGCCAGTGCGATCGGGTTGTACATGGCTGCCATTGGAACAGGTGCAGTGATGGGACCGGTAATAGGTGGATTTATGATCGATGCTTGGGGTTGGAGGTCCATGTACTTGGGCGTTGCGGTTATCGGTGCGATGGAGCTGCTTTTGTCCGCCTATGTGATACGCGATCGAGCTAGATCCACTAACCAAAATAGAGAATCCAGAGGGATCAGGTCGTTTGATTGGATTGGTGCGGCNCTCTCTGCAGGGGTTTTAAGTCTTCTTCTTCTTTCACTTACTTACTCATACAGGCTCGGGTGGACCAACCAGCTGGTCCTTACCGGTCTATCCATGTCGGTGTTACTTTTAGTGGGCTTTGTAGTGAGGGAACTTCGGTGTGAAGATCCAATGATTGATCTAACGCTCTTTAAGATTCCTGTGTTTTCGATTGGTATAGTCGCTAGATTTTTAGCATTCATGTCGGGGTCTCCTGCATATTTTCTTATGCCTTTTTATCTTGTTCAAATTTTAGGAATTACTGAGTCGAAAGCAGCCTTGTTCCTAGTACCTTCCTCTGTAATGATGGCTGTAGCTAGCCCACTTAGTGGGAAACTTTCTGACAAATGGGGAACAAAGTGGCTATCCGTAATAGGTCTTTTGTGTTGGACACTCGGTGTCACAACATTCACAAGACTTGAAGTGAGTTCAAGTCCTATTTTAGTTTCTGTAGGAATGATTTTGCTTGGGGCTGGTAATGGCATCTTCGGAGCTCCCAATACTACTGCTGTCATGGGTGTGGCTGGTCAACATCGATATGGTGTTGTTTCCGCACTAGTGAATATGGTTAGAACTTCGGGGAATTTAAGTGGGATAGCGATAGGAACGACAATGGTTGTGCTTACTATGACTTCGATGGGATTTGACCCGGATCTCTCCGTTCTGCTGAGTTCAGATTCGACAAATACATTTCCTCAAGAAAGAATGGAATTGATGGGTTCATTTGTTGAAGGAATCAAGAGAGCTTTTACTTTAGGAGCAGGTTTGGTGGGATTTGCAGCCGTCATTACGATTTTTCGCCCAAATTTATCGGTAGAAAGCTAATGCAGCGAGGTATATCTTGAAGATGGGAGGGTAATTGGAGACGTCTGTAATGCGTGCTTCTAGAGGATTATNTGATATATAATNCANCAACAGGTTGACTTCACCGAGGGCAATAAGGTGGAGCATTTGGGGCAATCATTATGACTGGCAGTGAATTTACCTTCGCCACTTTTTCAAAAAATGAATTTTATTCTACTCTCAATGCGCGTCTTATAGACATGGCTGATGTGGGTTCAGACAGAAGGGTTGTTGATCTTGCCTGTGGTGCAGGTGGGGTTACCAGACTGATTCTCGAGAGAATTAATCGTACTCGAGACACTGCAGTTATCGCCTTGGATCATTCTTCTGTTGCGCTAAAAACAGCTATGGAAGAGTTAAAAGATATCTCAAATAACGTCGTGAAGTACGTTCAGTTAGGTGTTGAGAATGTTTCGGATGCTGTAAAGGAATCTGTGGATACAGTAGTTTTTTGCAATGCTATCCACTATGTTCCAGACAAAGATGCCGTTGTTTCAGATATTGCCAACTCGCTCAGGACTGGAGGCAAATTTGCCTTCAATACTTCATTTTATGACGGAGGTCAGCATAAAGATTCACTGGCTTTCTACAGTAAATGGATGTTTAAGGCAATGCGAATATTGAGAAGAGAATACGGTCTTAAACCACAGAGATCAGATAAAGTTCAATCTAGGAAGCAGTTAACTCCTCAGGATTATAGTGGTCTTATGGAAAGGAATGGTTTGACCATAATAAGACAAGAGATAGACACCGTACCTGTTCCTATAGAGGGTTGGCTGGATATTAGTGGATTTTCAGATTTTATTGAAGGTACTATGCCAGGGGTTCCCATGGAAGAGGCATCTGCCTCGTTGCAAGAGGGTGTCAGGCGCACTTTTGAGGAGATGGGAATAACATACGTCTCTCGTAACTGGCTGGATATAATAGCGGTTAAGAAATAGGTATCTGATTTCCAAAATCTGAATGTTGTAGCCAACTTTGAAAATTATATTCATCGAGATATATGTTTGATTTTAGTCGGNCGATTGTGTCGCTTCGTTAATTTGTTTTGTATCTAGTATGTTATGAACATACAATTAGAGATGGTTTCTATTACCTAAGGAGCGGTCCAATTATTCTCGGAAGAAATATTTGAATGGTGACTAGACAAGATTTGCCAGATGAATTAGGGCGATACGGGGATTATGGGGGCCAGTTTGTCCCTGAGANCCTTATGCCGGCAATACATCAATTAGAAATAGCCTACAAGGAATCTATAGAAGATGAGGAATTTCAAAGCGAACTTTCTTCACTTTTGAATAGTTTTGTTGGGCGACCAACAGACCTTTATTTTGCCGAGAACCTAACCAAAAAACTTGGTGGGGCAAAGATCTATATTAAAAGGGAAGATCTTGCCCACACAGGTGCTCATAAGATTAACAATGCTCTCGGACAGGGTTTGCTAGCCAAGCGGATGGGTAAGCAACGTATTATTGCTGAAACTGGAGCCGGTCAACACGGAGTTGCTACTGCCACCGTTTGTGCAATGCTAGACCTTGATTGCATCGTATACATGGGAGAGGAGGATATCCGAAGACAAGCTTTAAACGTATTTCGGATGAAACTTTTGGGAGCGGAAGTGCGATCAGTGGATTCTGGGAGCCGAACCCTCAAGGATGCTATAAATGAGGCTATACGAGATTGGGTGACTAATGTCGAGTCTACATATTATTTAATTGGAAGCGTCGTTGGCCCGCACCCGTATCCCATGATTGTTAGGGATTATCAACGTGTTATCGGTCGTGAGGCTCGAGAACAAATACTTTCTCATGCAGGGCGACTCCCTGACTATGCAGTTGCTTGTGTAGGGGGCGGTAGTAATGCAATGGGTCTTTTCTATGACTTTATACCTGATGAACAGGTCAAACTAGTTGGCGTAGAGGCGGGTGGTGATGGTGTGGAAACTGGGAGACATTCCGCCACTATTACGACTGGGGAAGTTGGAGTGCTGCACGGGAGTATGTCTTATCTTATTCAGGATGAACATGGTCAGATAATTGAAACTCACAGCATCTCTGCTGGGCTAGATTACCCAGGCGTTGGCCCTGAACACAGCTGGCTTAATGACGCTGGTAGAGCAGAATATGTGAGCGTCACAGATGTTCAGGCACTTGAAGGTTTCAAGTTGCTTTGTGAAACGGAGGGTATTATTCCAGCTCTTGAGCCTTCTCATGCTGTTCATTACATATCTACTTTGGCTCCTAACCTCGACAAAGATAAAATAATTTTGTTGGGATTGTCAGGTAGAGGAGATAAGGATATGGAGACGGTGGCAGGTGCGTTAGGTGTCGAAGTATAGTTTCCTAGGGCGTTTATATTTTTTGATCTGTAATGTCGGCTGTTCACATTGGGCCAAGGCATGTCGTGGCTTATAATAGAGCCTAGTATGGCTCACTCATTTTTATGGCGCATTCCGACTCTTATGATTGTCTTGTCGGTATTGAGTACTTCGGTATGGATTTCATTCGATCACCATCATCTTGATTGGCATCCAGGACATGAACATCTGTTTGTGACATCTGACCACATTCACGAATATGGCAGCATGGATCTTTCTGCTGCTTATCCTCATCACGAGACTAAAAAATTAGATGCTATTGACGAAGTAAGTCAAACTTATGCGGGCTCATTTTTTGATAGGGATGCGGGAACTGCGGTTGCTGTTTTGTCGATCGATGTATTTGATAAAGAATTATTGGGGCGGATGAAATACAGTTCTAACCAGTCGATAGCTGAAAGTCCGAAAACTTTTCCATTAGGCATTCAAACAGAGGTACTAACTCGGCCCCCAATTACGTAGAGATATTTCCAAAAGGTAAAACCTTACTTCGCTGGTTCAAGAATTCAGGTGTGAAGGTACAGGGGCTAGAGTGTTATCAAGTATCACTGCTGCGTCAAAGTTGCAAGTTGGAATTCGTATTAGACCAATCATCGTTTTTGTAATTGTGGCTACTTTACAAGGACTATGGTTTGGGTTGTCGTTGCCTTCCCTCGAGGCCAATGGCGCCGTCAGAGAATATCAGAAAAGCCTAGCGGATCATTATGAAATTGGTATTGGCACTGTCCCCTATTCTCCCTCGCCCGGAGTAGTACATTTTGCCGTCTACGTTGAAGATCGTGATAGTAAACTTCGTTACTCAAACGCAGAGGTATTATTGACTGGGGTAGGACCCGTTACGGATGGAAAATCCCGGGCCGACATTGAGCCCACTTCCATGAATAATGCGGTTTTAGATCCAACATCCTATGAGGTTAACGTTCCTCTTAATCAGGAAGGTGTTTGGACTATAACTATAGAGGTTACAGCTGAGAAAGGGTCGGCTCAGTCTGTGTTTGAGATTGAAGTTCAAGAAACTGATCCAGTCGTCCCGACACTAACACTTCTAACGCTTATAGGCTTTCTGATCATTCTCGGTATGTCCGCTAGAGCTTGGGTTAAAGAGTACAGAAAAAAACGGTCCTAGAGTGGTAAAAATGCTATCTCTCAGGCAGCTAAAATTTGAGGATCAAAGATGAAATTTATAGGGAATATTTTTTTAGCGAGTGTAATTTTGTTGACACTTATATCCCTTGGTTGTGGGGATAGTTCTACGGGAGAGCGAGACGAAAATGAGATATTNATTTCCATCAAAAATGGAAANGTCCAAGGACATGAAATAGTTGGAGTAAAGAAGGGCCAACAGGTGAAACTTAATTTCACATCAGATCAAAGGATGTCTATTCACCTCCACGGTTACGATATAGAAGCGGAAATCCCTATGGATAAAAGTGAAACGATTGAGTTTGAGGCTCATGCTACGGGTCGATTTTCCGTAACAACGCATATTTCTGATGATAACCATTCATCACATGGGTCCCAGGAAATACATGCCAAACTGTTTGAATCACCGACACTTTTGGAAGGAGATACGTACTCATACACAGTAGATATTGGTATGAATCCTGGCGTAATTCCTTACCATGATCACATGTCACACGATATCTTGGGTGTGATTGTCACTTCATTGGATGCGTCGGAAGATGATGTGTCCATAATAATCAAAGGGGACGAGCAGCTCTTCCACCCGAATGAGGTAATGGTTAGACCAGGGGCCACTATCAAGTGGATTTCAAAAAATCCTGATAAGGTGCGTATAACTAGTGGGAATCCCCCTACAGACTTACAGTCGGGCCTAAATGCGGTTACTCACGGAGCTGGAAATGGAGAACATGCCAGTGGAGGGGAACGAACGCTGCTTACTGTGGAAGTTCACCCATAGAGGATGATAATGAGTCGTCGCTCTAGGCGAATGGATTATTGGGTGCAAGCCTTAAGAAATTTAAGAGTTTTATTGTTCTCAGCGTTCAAAGTTTCAAAGCTTTATATATGAATACCTTTTTGCCGGTCCAAATGAAAATAGTTATTTCTTTGTTGGTTGTGCTCCTTGGATTCAGTATGTTTGTCCCATCTGTGTTCGCCCATGGTTTTGGTGAGCGATATGATCTGCCTATTCCTTTACATTATTTCTTAGTCGGCGCATCAGCTACGGTCGCCCTCTCATTTGTGGTCATAGGTTGGGTTATTCGGCAAGGAGGAACTACATCCGAATATCCCCGGTTAAATTTATGGGAAAATTTTGTTTTTAGAGTTATTGCTCGATGTTTCTCGATGTTCGTGGGAATATTGTCTGTGTTCCTTCTGGTCTTGACGGTTGTGTCAGGTATATATGGCACGGAAGATGCTCTAGAAAACTTCTCTCCCACATTCGTGTGGATAATCTGGTGGGTTGGTATAGGGTATTTGGTCGCATTCATGGGTAATGTTTGGGCAATTGCGAATCCCTGGCAACTGATTTTCACATGGTTGGAAGCGATCCTAGGTGTGAAGGGGTCTCCAAAGTTCCGATGGCCGAGTTGGTTGGATGCTTGGCCTGCATTGCTGGGGTTCTTTTTCTTTGTGTGGATAGAGAATGTCTTTCCTGGAGNGTCTAGGCCAAACTCACTGGCCTGGATTATTGTGACTTANTCTTTCATCACGTGGATGGGGATGCTTCTATTCGGGAAATATGTATGGCTGAAACGAGGAGACCCTTTTTCTGTTTTGTTCGCTCTCTTTGCTCGCTTTTCTCCCACTGAAGTTAGAGTTGCGATGGGTGGTAATAAAAATGTTTGTGTTATTTGTAATTCGGGATGTTCTGCGAATGCCGGCGAAAAATCTGACCTTCAAGGATGTGTTGACTGCTATGAATGTTGGGAGTTGGCTGATGACGTCCACAGGGAGTTCTCTATTCGCCCTTGGGCCGTTGGATTATCAAGGGGTGAGAGGGTGTCCCCAGCGGTGGTGGCCTTTCATATCACGGCCCTAGCCTCTGTCACATTCGACGGATTTTCGGAAACTNCCGGGTGGGTTGCGATCCAAACATTATTATGGCCCTTCGTGGATCCTATTCCCGGCTCAGCTATTCAAACGATTGAATCTCTAGGTATTTTATTGGTTCCTCTACTGTTTGCTTCTGTCTACATACTTCTTTGTGGCAGAGTTTCTCGCCTTTCTGGGGATGAAATGCCGGAAGGGGAGGTGATACGGAGTTTTGTATTCTCATTGGTTCCGATAGCACTGGCATATAATCTTTCTCATTATTTGTCATTTATTATGATCTCCGGCCAACAGATAATTCCCCTAGTATCGGACCCACTGGGTACGGGGCTTAATATTTTGGGGACTGCGGAATATGTTCCCAATATAGGAATAATAGATGCGCGATTAGCCTGGATTGTTTCTGTAACTTCATTGGTGGCGGGTCATATAGTTTCGGTTTATGTCGCGCATACAATTTCACTAAGAAGAACTAGTAGTCATATTAAGGCTGTGAAAAGTCAGTATCCCATGCTGGTGTTGATGGTTTTTTACACGGCGATCAGTCTTTGGATCGTAGCACAACCGCTGGTAAATTAGTGCTTGTTCTAGGAAGNGGAATAATTTGCCGTTTTGGCCAATTGCCCTAGTGACATCAGTTTCAAAAAAGATCAGTGCCCAGAAATCTCAGTATTAAAGAACGGCTTAAAGTTCGTCTGAAAAGAATATAACAATAAAAAATGATTCGTTGAGGGAAACGGATCGAAAGGGATCATTGCCACATCAAGGATCAACAAGGATCAACCAAATCTATCTTATTACCCCTCCATAGAACAGGGTAAACTGGGCATATTAGGTTATAAAGGGAGGATGTTAACTTGCAAAATGAACCGGAAACTATAAATCAGTATCAGTGTCCCAAGTGTCAGAATGAATCTTATGAAACGGGAGAAATACGAACTACTGGTGGAGGCTTATCAAGATTTCTTGATGTGCAGAATCAGAAATTTATACATATAACCTGTGAAAATTGCGGATACACTGAGTTCTTTAAGCGCCGAAGTGGCAAGATGGGAAATATTCTTGATATGTTCATAGGTGGCTAGGGCCGCAACAAAGTGAGGGAAATCTAATGTCAGGTAGAAAAGTCACAATCATGGGAGGAGGTAATACTGCTTTCTCAGTCGCTGCACGTCTTAGTCATATAGGAAATGAAATTTGTATTCTCGAGCATCCCGAATTTGCGGAGAGTGTAGATCAAATTTCAAGGACCGGGCATATCACTCTTGAGGGTGTTATGGAGAATGGACCAGCAGCTATATCCCTTGTGACTCTTGATCCATCTGAAGCCCTCGCGTTCTCTGACTTGTTACTTTTGATAGTTCCGGCCTATGCTCATAGACCTTTTGCGGAGTTCACTGGTCCTTATCTCACTTCTGACCATACAGTAGTGGTTATGCCAGGGACTTTGGGATCTTTGGAATTTTCAGCACTTGCTGCGGAGTTTGGAGTTTCTGACATAACTGTGGCCGAGGTTGATACAGCTCCCTACGTGTGCCGCAAAACCTCTGAAGGGAGCGCGATTATATGGGGGGAAGTATCCTCTCTGGGATTGGGAGTTTTTCCATCAGTGAGGACGAGTAACGTCGTTTCTGATTTGAAACCTCTCTTTCCGGGAATTTCACCATATGAAGATGCACTGCAATGTGGATTGTCTTCAATGAATCCAGTTGTTCATCCGGCGGGGGTGTTGATGAATGCTGGGAGGGTTGAATATTCGAGGGGAGAATTCTATTTTTATGAGGAGGGCGTTTCAGAGAGTGTTGCAAAGGTTATAGAGGCTGTTGATGAAGAAAGGATGACTGTGGGCAGAGAACTAGGGTACGAGTTGACACCTGTCGGAAAAGCTTTCCACGAGGCTGGTTTTGGGCCACAAGGAACTCTCTGGGAGGCTATTAATGGAAGCCATATGTTGACTAGGCTCAAGGCACCTGGAACTCTGGAAAGTCGCTGGTTGACAGAGGATATTCCCTATGGAATAGCGGCATGGAGCAAACTGGGAACTCAATATGGAGTCCAAACACCCGTCATAGACGCCTTCGTTGGTATTGGCAGTATTGTTATGGGAATTGACGCTTGGTCAGAAGGTAGAGGGCCGAAGCAACTGGGTCTTGAAGGAATGACAAAGAAAGAGCTTAAGGAATATCTCAATACAGGTAAATGAGAGAAATTTATGCTGGTATATCTGAGGATTGAGAACTGATCTTCCAGATTTGTATGCATTTATCGTTTGACCCCTAATTATGGCGGACATATAATCTGGTCTGTAGTACGAAGGGTGCATTCGTAGGTCCGTGAGGTAGGTTTTGACTAACCAGATCACCAACTGGGAGATGGTTTAATTATCCCCGAAGGCCATTATTCAGACCAACATAGGACTCAGAGTCCGATTCCCAATAGAAAAGTGGGAGAGACCTTCGCATCCCCGAATATCCCTGCAGACAATACTCCAATAGAGATTTCCTTGGATGAATATGATGACTCAGCACGAGAGGCGTGTGGAGTGGTGGGTGTGTATGCCAGGGGGGAAGAGGCGGCCCGAGCTGTGTTCTTCGGTCTTTATGCTTTGCAGCACAGGGGACAAGAGAGCGCTGGTATAGCTACCAGTGATGGTAGATCGATACGAGCTCATACAGAAATGGGTTTAGTCGGACAGGCTTTTCAAGAATACGACCTGTCTAGGTTGCCGGGTTACATGTCTATAGGGCACACACGATACTCTACCACCGGCTCGAGTAATATCAGTAATGCCCAGCCCATTATTTCAAAGGGTACAGGTGTGGAGATAGCTCTTGGGCACAATGGGAATGTGATCAACGCCTTAGAACTAAGAGAGGAGTTATTTGATTGGGGACTCTCATTTGAATCCACGGCAGATTCTGAAATAATTGCTCATTTAATATCTAATGCTCCTGCGGATAATTGGTCTGATCGAGCAGCGTATGCGATGCGTAGACTTCAGGGGGCATATTCACTGGTTATAATGACTGTTGATAAACTTGTCGGAATACGAGATCCGCTGGGGGTAAGGCCTTTATGCATAGGGCGTTTAAATGGGGGTTGGGTGTTGGCTTCTGAATCTTGTGCCCTTGATCATATAGGGGCGGATTATGTCCGTGAAGTGGAGCCTGGCGAAGCTGTAGTTATTGATGATGATGGGCTTAAGTCTGTGTACAAGAAGTCATCAAATGGATCTTTTGGCAATTGCGTCTTTGAGCAAATTTATTTTGCTAGGCCTGACAGCATTCTGGATGGTTCCCTCGTGTATTCAAGCAGGATGGCGATGGGGGCGGAACTGGCGAAAGAATTTCCAGTGGACGCTGATGTTGTTATTGGTGTCCCCGACTCGGCTACCGCTGGAGCGGTAGGTTATTCCCAGGAATCTGGAATCCCGTTCACTGAAGGTCTTGTGAAGAACAGGTATGTAGGACGCACCTTTATATTACCTGACCAGCGACTCCGTGAATTGGGTGTTCGGCGTAAGTTAAACTACTTGCCTCAAATTCTGGAGGGAAAGAAAGTTGTGGTCGTAGACGACAGTATCGTTCGGGGTACAACGACACCTCACGTTGTTAAACTATTGAGAAAGGGGGGAGCGAAGGAAATCCATTTGCGTATCTGCGCCCCTCCGATTATATCCCCCTGTCATTTTGGGGTTGATCTAGCCACGAAGGATGAGCTTCTGGCAGCTAACATGTCAGTGGATGAAATGTGTGATTTTTTAGAGGCTGACTCATTGGGATTTTTGAGCCCGGAGGGTTTGATGAAATCGGTTTCTGGAAATAGAAACAAGTATTGTATGGGGTGTTTTACGGGAGAATATCCAATACCTGTTCAACTCGAAATGGATAAGTTAGTTTTAGAAGCCTGAGCCTTTAGGATTTAGCAAGATTGCCAGATTTTTCTCAGGGTCCTATAAATTTAGGGATAATGGCTTCTCATGGGGGAACGAACCTTCAAGCCATAATGGATGCTTGTGCGACAGGGGGTATTTACGGGAGTGTAAGAGTTGTTGTAAGTAATAACTCTAGATCCAAAGCTCTTAAGAGGGCTGGGAACGCGAGTATACCTTCCTATCATATTAGTTCTCTTACTCACTCTAGTCCGGCAGATCTCGAGCAATCCATAAAGTGTGTCATGAACCATCACAATGTGGATTTGCTTGTATTAGCAGGCTACATGAAGAAAATCGGACCTCAACTAATTGAACATTTCCCTAACAGAATAGTTAATAGCCACCCTGCTTTGTTACCCGACTATGGGGGCGAAGGAATGTATGGAGATTTTGTACATTCTGCTGTTATTAGAGCTGGTGAAACAGAAAGTGGTGTAACCATTCATTTGGTAGACCATCTTTATGACCATGGGTCAATCGTTGCTCAAGCGAGAGTCCCTATTGATCCCCGAGAGACTGTGGAGTCATTGAGGGAAAAAATCCAAAAAAAAGAGCATTCGTTTTGGGTCGAAACTATAGAGAAGATCCGTATAGGTGAAATAGATTTGGATTGCGTAACAGGTTAAAGTTCTGTTGAGTAGAGCGGGTCTGCGAAAATCTAGATGCATGGCGTTAAATAATTCAATAGGGCAAATAAATGAGTTCTCCACAGTCTGGGGCTACATATGAATCTGCAGGCGTTGACCTAGAAGCTTCTCAAAGAGTTAAAGAGCGAATAAAACAAGTCGCGAAGAAAACGTATGGACCCAATGTGTTGGGAGGTGTGGGCGGCTTCGGAGCGATGTATAAGGTTGATGGATACAGGGATCCTGTACTTGTATCGAGTACAGACCCAGTAGGAACCAAGCTTATGGTTGCTGTTATGGCTAATAACTTTGATCAAATAGGCGTGGATCTAGTGAACGCCTGTATAAATGATTTAATTGTCATAGGTGCAGATCCCTTATTTTTCCTAGACTATGTTGCAACTTCGAACATGGACCCCGACATTGTTGAAACTGTTGTGGTAGGGATAGCAAATGCCTGCCAAGATGTTGGCTGTGCCCTTATAGGTGGGGAGACATCCGAGATGCCGGGTGTTTTTTCAGGGGATAACTTTGATCTTTCCGGGTTTGTTGTCGGAGCTGTGGAATCGGAACAGATGCTCAAACCGATGGAAAATATAAAAGTAGGAGACTCACTAATAGGTGTTCCGTCAAATGGCCTTCATACCAACGGATACTCTCTGGTGAGGCATGTGTTTGAACTACATGCCAATCCAGCGAGGCTTTCGGAATATTTATCGGAGTTGGGCGAGACGTTAGGAGAAGCGCTTCTTCGACCACACCCCTCCTACTACAAAATGTTAAAACCTGTTTTTCAAATGTCAAAAGGCATTGCGCATATCACTGGTGGTGGCCTATATGAAAATATGCCCCGAATGCTACCGCCTGGGCTGGCGGCACGATTTGATGCTTCTTTATGGGAGTCTCCCGCGGTGTTTGACATTATCCGAAAACAAGGCGGGATAGATGTAGAGGAAATGTATCGTGTCTATAACATGGGGCTAGGGATGGTAGTTGTATGCGATCCTGATGAAGTGAATGCTATTCTAGCTAGTGTGGAAGGATCTGTGTTTGCCGGCGAGGTGATAGTGGAAATGGGGGGTGGTCGTGTGTTGATTGATAACAAATGAGGCCATTTATACATAAGGGGAATACGGAGCATATGGATGAAAGCGCTTATAAGCGTTTATAACAAGTCAGGAATAGAAGATTTCGGTGATTTGCTGGATAGGTCTGGATTTGACCTAATTAGCACAGGAGGGACGTATGATGCCCTTTCCAGCTCGGGCATTAAGGTAACCCAAATATCTGACGTAACTGGTTCCCCTGAGATCCTTGATGGAAGGGTCAAGACTTTGCATCCCACCATTCACGGGGGAATTTTAGGGCGACGGGATTTGGAAGATCATCGCTCACAGATGTCAGAATTTGGTATTGATAATATAGATGTGGTTGTTGTTAACCTCTATCCATTTGTGGAAACGGTGCTAAACCCGGATTCAACTCTGGAGGATGGTTTAGAGAACATAGACATAGGTGGTCCTACTATGCTTCGGGCGGCTGCAAAAAACTACCCCGACGTGTTAGTGGTTGTGGATCCTTCTGACTATGCTTGGATCGGGGAACGGTTGCTGAGTGGAGGTTCTATCTCTGAATCAGAGCGAAAGAAATTGGCCCTCAAGGCATTTCAACATGTCTCATTCTATGACTCCGCAATAGCGACATGGCTTAACGATGAAACACCTTTAGATGCTGCTGAGTTCACAGCGGCGTATAGCAAACTTGACGATTTGCGCTATGGAGAGAATCCTCATCAATCAGGTGCTGTTTATGCCAGTGTATTGGGATCAGGCGGGATAGTTCGTGCTGAACGGCTGCATGGGTTGCCTATGTCATATACCAATGTATTGGATGCGGATGGAGCCTGGACATCCGTAACAGATTTTAATGATAGTGCATGTGTAATCGTCAAGCATACAAATCCCTGCGGAATTGCTCTTGATAACCAACAGGCTCTGGCTTACGAAAAAGCCTTTCAAGGTGACAGCGTGTCTGCATATGGGGGGATTGTTGCTTTCAATCGGAATTTGGAGATGGAAACTGCAGAAGCGATGCGTGGGGTTCTATTTGACATAATCATTGCACCTTCATATGAAGAAGATGCTTTAGAAATACTTAGGAGGCGTAAGAGAACGCGATTACTCAGAGCGGATGTGCCAACAGGCGCATTAACGGAAGTTAGTCTGAAGTCTGTGTCTGGAGGGGCTCTTTTGCAGACAATTGATAATATTAGGGAAGATAGGGGTTCTTGGAAAGTTGTTACTGAAAGGCAGCCAACCAGTAAGCAGTGGAAAGATCTAGAATTTTCATGGAAATGCTTAAAGCATATTAAATCCAACACGATAGTTTTAGCAAAAGATAATGTGATGGTTGGTATGGGTGCAGGGCAACCTAACAGAATCGTTAGTATTCATCTTTCTCTTCGCATCGCCGGTGATAAATCTAAGGGATCAGCATTGGCATCTGATGCATTCATGCCATTTGCGGACAATATCGAGATGGCAGCGGAGGGTGGCATCACAGCCATCGCTCAGCCAGGAGGGTCTATTAGAGACGATGAGGTGATCGCAGCCGCAAATAAAGCAGGGATTGTAATGGTGTTTACTGGCGTGCGTCATTTCAACCATTAGTTATCGCAGATATTGAGGATATCGGCTATTGTCCAGCATAGAAATTGTTATACCAGTACTTAATGAAGAAAAGGCGTTACCAGTATGTATTGGTAAGTTGCTTCAGTTTTGCGAAAGGTATATGAGGTCATATGATTGGGAAATTACTATTGCGGATAATGGCTCCACTGACGATACGTATTCTGTCGCATGTGCGCTATCAAAAAAATATTCGAAAATCCATGTATTCAGATTAACTGAGAAAGGACGTGGCCGAGCCTTAAAGTCTGCTTGGATGAAAAGCCAAGCAGACGTTGTTGCTTACATGGATGTGGATTTATCTACTGATTTGGCCCATCTGCCAGATGCTGTGGATCTTGTCACTTCTGGAGAGTGCTCACTATCAGTAGGTTCTAGACTCTGTAAAGGATCCCATGTAGCAGGCAGAACTATTAAAAGAGAAATTATTTCACGGTGCTACAGTATTCTATTCAGGGCGTTATTTTTTGTCTCGTTCAGAGACGCGCAATGTGGGTTCAAAGTTGTTTCTCGACAGGTTGTTAACAATGTAATTCCTCTAGTTAAGGACACAGGTTGGTTTTTTGATACAGAGCTACTGATCATTTCAGAGAAAAATGGTTATAGCGTTTGCGAAATACCAGTTAATTGGACTGATGATCCCGATACCAGGGTAAATATCTTCAGAACGGCCTGGGATGACGTAAAAGGGTTGTTGAGGATTAGATTTGGTGGTCTCGCGGCTTCGCGTAAAACTCTATCAGGTAGGCCACGTTGATCTGACGGCTGGGCAGTTCTTATTATGTCATTGTCGTAAGGTAGAATTTGCCTAGAAAACGGCCTATAAGATGTCGCAGATGTTCTGCCGGTCTGTTCTAGGGGGATTAAGATGGGAAATGCTTTGCTTGTAGTCGATATGCTTGTGGGGTTTATGGTTGAGGGACATAACCTGTATTGTGGGGATGAAAGTAGAGCTATTATCCCTAATATATGTTCCCTTATTGAAGATCATCAGTCCCGTGGCGACTCTGTAATATTTATTTGTGACAGCCATGAACTCGACGACTTAGAGTTTGAAATGTTTCCTGTTCACTGTGTTAAGGGAACGGAAGAATCGATGCTCATTCCCGAGTTACGCTTATATGAGGGAGAATTAATATATAAGACGAGATATAGCGGGTTTTTTAAGACCGATCTTGACCAAAAACTTGCTGATATTGCTCCCGATCTAATTACAATTTGTGGGGTGTGTACTGATATTTGCGTTATGCATACGGCTGCTGATGCAAGAAATAGAGACTATAAAGTTAAAGTACCCGGCAACGCTGTAGCCTCATTTGATCTGAATGCCCATGAGACGGCTCTTGATCATTTGGAAAAGATTCTTGGTGCTACTGTGATACGCTCAAACTAGGCTTGAAAGAAACTGAAATTATTCATAAATTCGATACGATAGGGTGACCAAATGACTTCTCCACAGTTTGAAATACGTCCCTCCGTCATAAGAGGTGATCCGGCAGATGAATACCTTCACTGGACGAAGGAGATTCTCCGTCTAGAGTCGAAAAATCCTAAGGTTTTGATGGAGTTTTATGCTTCTAAAGGAGGAGTGATCTGTGGGATAGATGAGGCAAAGTCGCTGCTAACGAGCGTTTTGCCAAAAGTTGATGATGAAGCTATAGCAAATGTCGACAATCTTGGAGATGATGTCCAGGTTTGGACAGTGTCCGAGGGGGATACATTTAAGGCTGGCGACACGATTTTAAGAATTATATCTAGATATGCGTCGTTCGGGCTTTACGAAACTAGCATATGTGGAATTTTAGCCTCCTCCACAGGATGGGCTACCGCTGCGAATGAATGTGTGAAGGCTGCAGGCGACACAACTGTCATAGCTTATGGTGCTCGCCATATCCACCCCAATGTGGCCCATATTATGGATTATTCATCAATAGTTGGCGGTTGTTCTTCTGCATCGACTAGATTGGGCTCTAAACAGGCTGGCAGAAATGCTTTTGGAAATATGCCCCATACTTTGCCATTGATTTTCGGAGATACTGTTTCTGCAGCACAAGCATTTGATCATCGTCTGGATATGGCTGTGCAACGTATTGTTCTAGTGGACACCTTTAGAGATGAGGTTGAAGAATCTTTAGGAGTTGCACGGGCTCTTCGTGAGAAGCTTCGCGGAGTTAGACTTGATACTCCAAAAGAGCGTGGAGGTGTCACGCCTATGATGGTGAATGAGGTTCGGACTCGACTAGATCAATCAAATTTTAGACATGTGGAGATATATGTTAGCGGGGGCTTTAATCCAACCCGGATCAGACAGTTCGTGGAGGAACAGGTTCCTGTTAATGGTTTCATGGTGGGAAGCTATATCACTAGTGCGCCTCCGATTGACTTTACAGCAGACATACGAGAAATAAGCGATAATCCAGTGTCGAAGCGTGGAAGGTTGCCAGGGAGAGTCGATAACCCGGGACTTGAAAGGGTTATTTGATATAGGTATTTAACTCTTTTGGTTGGGTGATCCTTTCTGGAGTGACTTTTGGATAATAAACTAAATTTTCTACCCCCACAAACTGATTACACCTACTCTAAATTGGTTGATTTAACTGACTTGATACAAGATCCCCAGGTGGCTTACTTTGCAAAAGCACGTAAGACACTGGCTGGTGACCCCTATCGTCCCGCATTCCATTTCTCCCCGCCTCGAAATGTCATGAATGATCCGAACGGTCTCTGTCAGTGGAATGGCTACTATCACTTGTTTTACCAGTACAGGCCAGGAGGGCATGACGATGTAGTGCATTGGGGCCATGCTGTGAGCAGAGATATGGTTCGCTGGAAGGACATGCCCATCGCGTTATATCCAGAAACAGAAAGAGACTGCTTCAGTGGGCAATCTTTGGTGGAAGATAATAGAGTTATCGCTATTTATCATGGTACTGAGTCCGGGAATGCAATAGCCACTTCAACTGATCCTTTGCTTGTCAAATGGATTAAAAATCCCGATAACCCAGTGATACCCATTGTTCCGGTTGATAGTACTGGATATCCCTACAGGGTTTTTGACCCGTGTATTTGGAAAGAAGGGGAATATTATTTTTCACTATCCGGAACCTATCGCAATGGCGAGCGCAGTGTTGATTGTGAAGCAGTTGATCATATTTTTCGCTCAAAAGATCTATCCGATTGGGAATATCTAGGGAGTATGCTGGAAAGTAGATTTCTGACAGAACCTGGTGAAGATGGTGCCGTTCCAAATTTCTTGCCAATTGGTTCAGGAAAGCACTTATTCTTGTTTTTTAGCCACAAGCGCGCTAGTCAATATTTTATAGGCGAATATGATGAAGCAACCCATAAGTTTCATCCGGAAATACATGGAAGAATGAATTATGGCCCCCTTACAGTGGGGCGACTCCACGCTCCTTCTGCAACTATTGACGAGTCAGGAAGAATTGTTTCGATATACAACGTAAAAGAGAGTATTGAATACAGAGGATGGTCGGATATTATGTCACTCCCAAGAGTGCTATCTCTGTCTTCTGGGGGTGCTTTATCAATAGAACCGGTGGAAGAGATAAACTCCTTGAGATCTAAACAGATTGATATTTCGGACAGGGATATTCCTGCCAATGAAACTGTTGATTTGAAAGGGGTGTTTGGCAACCAGATTGAGATAAATATCAAGTTGGATCCCGGTGAGGCGAGTGAATGCGGGATTTATGTTCTTCAGTCTCCTGATAAACAAGAGAGAACCCGCATCTCGTTTATGCGTACAACAAATCGCTGGTCTAAAACGGATACTTTGCAAATAGATGCTTCTGAGTCATCTACTAGGAAAGATGTATTGGCCAGCCCTCCGGAGACAGGCCCTTTATTTCTTGGGTCAGATGAGGCACTTAATCTTCAAATATATGTTGATCGAAGCATAGTCGAAGTATTTGCTAATGGAAGACAGTGTCTGACCCTCCGCGTATATCCCGATAATGAAGCAAGTAAAGGAGTCTCCATTTTTGCTCGAGGTGGAAGAGCTCGTCTGCTCTCATTAACGAAATGGGATATGGAATCTATCTGGTCTGAACTGATATAAGCTTCAGTAAAAGGAACTAAATTTTCGAGAGAGGAAATGTAGTGAAAATAACAGACATCAAGGTTTATATAGTTTGGGAAGGCAGAAGAAATCTGTTTGTCCTCAAGGTGGAGGCTGATGATGGGGCTTATGGATGGGGAGAGGCTGGATTATCTGGCCGTGAACTTGCGGTAGAAGGAATGGTAAAGCATTTTCGGGAATGGCTGATAGGACGTGATTCTCGAAAAATTAGTGCTCTGTGGCAGGAAATGTATAGAGGACAGTATTTTGAAGGTGGCCGTGTTATAACTGCAGCAATCTCTGCGATCGACATCGCTTTGCATGATCTCAACGCTCGCCGCCTTGGTGTGCCTGTATACCAATTATTAGGAGGTAAGAACCGAGATTTTGTTCCATGTTTTGTAACATCCTCAGTTCCACCTGGAGATGGAATAGTAGAAAATGTGCAAAGCTTGATTTCAGATGGCTGGAAAGTGATTAGAACTGGTGTTGGGCATCCCAAAGAAGAAGATCCAATGCTTTTTGAACCCCGTGAGTCGATTGCGTTGACATCTGATTGGCTTGTGAAATTGAGGGAAGGTGTCGGTAGAGAACCGGTTCTGGGGATTGACTACCACCATAGATTATCAGTGGCNGAGGCNGCTAGTTTNTGTAACTCGATGCCCAGNGGCACTCTTGATTTTATNGANGANCCTATTAGAGATGAATCTCCNGAGGCATATGAATCACTCAGAAGTATGACTGATATCCCATTTGCTATAGGTGAAGAGATGGCCAGTAAATGGCAATATATGCCTTATATTGAAAGAGGGCTAACTCAGTTTGCAAGGGTTGATATCTGTAACATAGGGGGATTTACTGAAGCCATGAAAGTTGCGGGGTGGTGTGAGGCGCACTATATAGACCTTATGCCTCATAACCCTTTGGGCCCTGTTAGTACTGCGGCTTGTATTCATTTGGGAGCAGCGGCACCTAACTTTGCCTGGCTGGAAGAAAGATCACCGGAGCCAGGATTCCACTTCAGTCCAGATTTGTTTCCTCAACAGCCTCAGTTGGAGGGTGTGTGGCACATAGTTCCCGACGGCCCGGGGCTAGGAGTTGAGTTCAATGAGGAACTTGCTTTGAAGCAGACATTTGAATTCTGGGAGGCTCCGCATTTTCGTCGTAGAGATGGCTCTCATACCAACTGGTGACATATTACAGATGGTTGGCTGTGTTCTTGAGTTAAGGCCTAATTCTCGCTCGTGCGAGCGAAACGTATCTCAACCGATGGTTGACCCGCTATAGGGGAAGCCCACTCCGCTGTTCTCCATCCGACTACCCAAGCTATACCAGATGTCGATTCCACAATCGGTATTCTGTCACGCCATAGTCGTGGGATGTGAGCGTCCACCATAAAATCTTGTAGTTTTTTTCCTCCTGGTAGACCCTTGGGATGGAATCGATCCCCAGGCCTTCTGCTCCTAACTATTAAAGTTTTCTCTTTTTTCTTTCCGGTGAGATTTAACCAAGCGGTACCACCTAAAGTCTCTAATCTCTCGGGATACTCTAGAGGCGTTTTTTTACTCGCTGCGGTTATTTTCCACCCAGGTATAGATAGTTCACCGGGAACTGAGATTTTGTATTCATTGTCTAGAATAGGGAGTGGGATTGCATTGTACTCAGTCTTGGATATTAGGAGTTCGTTATATCCTTTTGTTGCCGTAACTCCGTCAGGAAGATCTATTTTGTTTCCACTTGGACCTTTGGAGAGACCAATAACTGCTTCTATATGATCGAGAGTTATTCCGTTTAAATTCCCTTTAATGACCCCTACAGCCTTTCGGATAAGGCGATAGGAGAGTGACTCGGGTAAATTGCCCCATTTTTCTAAATCGATAGTAACAATACCTGTGTCGACATCTGCTGCCGCAGTCCAGGCACCATACGAAGCTTCTTCTATAAATTCAAGATCTCTCCTAGTCGAAAGTGCGAGTCTGTTTAAAGCTTCGGTTATACGGGGATTAAAATTTTCTAGTGCTGGTAATAAATTATGTCTTATTGAGTTGCGAGTGTGGTCATCGCTGAAGTTAGTGGAGTCTGTTCGAGGAGTTTCACCCACTGCTGAGCAGTACGCTTCAATGTCGATTCGGGTGATTTCTAACAGAGGACGAAAAACTTTTAAGGGAGGATCTTTTTCTATCACTCGGTTAGAAAGTAGTTTCATTCCTGTTAGTCCATCAAGTCCTGATCCCCTAATAAGATGCATGAGAATGGTTTCAGATTGATCATTGGCGGTATGTCCCAATGCCACCGCCTCACTATTTTGTTCGGTACATGCCTCCAGTAGAAAACGATTTCTAGCTCGCCTCGCCGCATCCTCGAGGGAAATTCTAAGTGCTTTGGATAATGAAGGGACATCAACAGCTCCGAAAAAACAATCTACATTGATTGATTTGCAAAGATTTTTTACATATTCGGCATCTGCCTGTGACTCTTCCCCACGTATACCATGATCTAGATGAGCCCCTTTAATAGAAATGCCTGTNTCTAACTGGGTTCGACTAAGAGCCAGCAACATAGCAGTAGAATCAGGGCCACCCGAAATCGCCACGGTAATATGTGATCCCGATAATCCGGCTTTGTCCACTGCCTCAGTAACGGACTTTTCTAAGTTGGTTTTTGCAGTCATATAAATTACTTTAATTCTCGTCAGATATTTTCCAAATGTTGCGTATTATTCATATATTGAACTGAAGTTTCCGCACCAGATATGGAAATAGAGGATAGAGAACCCAAGGAGATGGAGATTTTATTGTATTGGTTTGAGTGGAGCCCAAGAGCATTACATAAGATTCCCTGGATGGGAAACATGTGTGTGACTATTATGACATGNTCCCCGTCGTGTTGATGTGATATCTCAAGAGTAGATTTCCAGGCCCTTGAATGTACCTCTCCTAATGTTTCACCACCGGGAGGTCGGGTGGTACTGGCATCTTTTTTCCAGCTGGCCATGTATTCAGGAAATAGTTCCGCCATTCGATTTGCATCGGTTCCTTCCATCTCACCCGAATCCATTTCTTGGAGCCCATCTTTTGGATTTGGTTCCAAACCGGTGAGATTCGAGATGTACTGAGCAGTTTCCAGCGCTCTGGCAAACGGACTTGTGTATATAGCGTCTGGGCCTAGGTTGGATATTCGAACTGCGGAAGCATGTGCTTGAGATTTGCCGAGGGCTGTTAACCCAACATCACTTGTTCCGAGTACTACNTTTTCTCTATTGGCTTTTGTCTCTCCGTGTCTGAGTAGGGTCACTTTCACTGACATTTAGGTCCTCCTTAGAACTGTCAATTTTCTGTCCTTCAGACCTAGGACCTGGAGATGTGACGGAAGTGTTCATCTGTATTCTTTTTCTAATCAATAATGATTCTATTCGAAATCTATCCATTTCTTGAATTTTGAATAGGAGGTTTTTATATTCGAATTGGTCTCCCACTGACGGGATTTCCCCAAGTTGAGAGAGCACAAATCCAGCGATGGTTTCATAATCTCCTTCCGGTAAATTCAATTCCATCTCTTCATTGGCCTCCCCTATGTCCATACCGCCTTCAATTTGAAATAGATTAGGGCGAATATTGGAGTATTCTTCTTCAGGGGACTCTCCTTCTTCTCCAACTTTCCCGACAATAACTTCAGTTAATCTTTTGATAGTTACCAGGCCGGCTATGCCTCCATATTCGTCTAGGCAGATTGCCATTTGGTGACCAGTTCGTCTGAGTTCTTCAAATAACTCTGATACGGGCTTTGTTTCGGGTACAAAGTAAACGTCCCGCACAATATCTGTGACGGACTCGTTTTCTTGAACACCCCGGGTCGCGAGAGCCCTGAGAATATCTTTAGCCGATATTATTCCCACTATGTCATCTCTTGATTCCTTGTGAACAGGAAATCTTGTGTGGGTGTTTTCCGCATATATTTGTAAAAGTTCTTGGAGGGTAATGCCACGTTCTATGCTGACTATTTCAGGTCGTGGTGTCATTACCTCTCTTACTTGCTGGTCTCCAAATCTAAAGACATTTTCAAGCATTTCCGCTTCTGCAGGTTCTACGGTGCCTTCGGCCTCACCTATATCAATCATAGAGAGGATCTCTCCCTCTGTTATCGTCTCCTCAGAATCATTTCTGCCTAATAAATTTTGGGTAATATTGGAAAGCCATTGCAAAAATAAAATGGCTGGAAATAGNGCTATTTCGAGACTTTTTAGTGGACGGGCGTAAAGCAAAGATAATTTTTCAGATTTTCTAATGGCAACACTTTTAGGGATGATTTCTCCAAAAATCAACAGGAGTATAGTGCCGAGCAATGTAGCAAATCCGACCGCCAGCGGCCCTCCACCCAAAAGCTCTACTGACAATATGGTGATAATCGCGCTGAAGGCGACATTAACCAGATTATTACCAAGTAGTATTGTTGACAGCAGTCTTTCCATGTTGGCGATCATTTCCGAAACTCTTTTCGCTCCAGGCACATTGGTGTTAACCAGATGTGAGAGCCGGGTTTTTTGGAAAGAAAGGAATGCAGCTTCTGAACTAGAGAAAAACGCGGACAAGACCAAAAAAACTACTATCAGTATTACGTAGACAGCAATTTCTACGTTCAATCGTGGTTCCTCCTGAAGGATGTCCTTGCGTCTGACTCTTTCTACGACACCACAATTATAAAGGGATTATATGAATCATCGCTCACATGCATGATAAACGTCGCGACAAATCATTCTTACTATCCTGTTTGATAGATCGTAATTAAATCCTCGTTGAGCTAAATGATTAGATAATTTTTTAGAAAAAACACTCTCTGTATTTCTACAAATNCTTCGCGTTTTTTTTCGTGCAGCAGCCAAAGCTGATTCATAATCACTTAAATCGGCGGTAACGATGTCAGCAATTTCTCTAGATACTCCCTTGGACTGGAGTTCCTGGCGTATCTTAGCCGCACTTTTAGGACGTGAACCTGTTCTGCTGTCGGTAAATGACTGAGCAAAACGCATATCGTCTAAGAAGTTTTCTCGATACATTTGAGCAATCGCGGCTTCTATCGTTGCAGGTTCAAATTTCTTTGAAAGTCTTCTCGCAACTTCTCGTTCACTTCTTAGTCTATAAGCAATGAATCTACGAGCCGCGTTACTTGCCTCAGCGAGGTTTTGATCGAGCATTATTGTTATTAGTTGGTTTGTTCATANGATTAGATTAGGATCCTCCATCTAAACTCTCTGATAAGTCGGTAGGTACGATCACATCGTCAAGATCTTCAGGATTTAATATCGATCTAACCAGTTCGTCGATCTCATCCGTTAGGACGGGGTTTTCTTTCATAAATGTTTTGGCATTTTCTCTGCCCCTGCCAATTTGGATTTCTCCAAATGAATAAAATGCTCCACTTTTTTTAACGATGGAATTTTCTACTGCCAGGTCTAGTAAATCACCTTCTCGACTAATTCCTTCGTTAAACATGATGTCAAACTCGGCGGTTTTGAATGGTGCCGCCACCTTATTTTTCACAACACGAGCTCTAACACGGTTTCCTAGGATTTCGGTTCCTTGTTTAAGTGATTCTATTCGGCGAAGATCAATACGGACAGAACTATAAAATTTTAATGCTCTGCCACCAGGTGTTACTTCTGGGCTGCCCCAAAATACCCCTACTTTCTCTCTAATCTGATTAATGAATACTACGGCTGTATTAGACTTACTTATTGAGGCTGTTAACTTTCTAAGAGCCTGGGACATGAGTCGAGCTTGTAGGCCGACGTGGGTATCGCCCATATCGCCTTCAAGTTCGGCTTTGGGAACCATTGCGGCAACACTATCGATAACCACAATGTCTACAGCGCTACTGCGAACTAGATATTCACAAATTTCTAATGCTTGTTCTGCTGTGTCAGGTTGTGAAACCAAAATGTTTTCTATGTCGAGACCACATTTGCCAGCATAACTGGGATCAAGAGCGTGTTCGGCATCTATATAAGCGGCTGTTCCCCCGTATCTTTGGGCAGATGCCATGACATGGTACGTAAGGGTAGATTTACCGGAAGCTTCAGCTCCATATATCTCAGTGACACGACCACGCGGGATGCCACCAACTCCCAGTGCGCTGTCTAGGGAAGGAGATCCTGTAGAGATTGAATCTACTTTAACATCCTGCGCATCCCCTAGCTTCATGATAGCGCCTTTGCCGAAATGCTTGTCTATCTGACTGAGTGCTAGGTCAAGAGCTTTTGATTTTTCATCGTTTTTCACGGTTGGTGCTCCTAGTAGAACATATAGATATTTTGTTTTAGATCAGATTCGAATTTATTTTCGATTGATTTGTTGCGAAATAAATGGAGTGTTCTAAATATATGNGTAGTATTATAGCATGAAAATATACCTGAGGAAATACATATGTTCTAATATATGTTCTAGTTTTTAGATGTGAAGTGATGTGCATTTGGAGTTAGAATATGATGGGTGGGTTCTTCGGAGAACATCATAAACTTAACGGGGGATTTAGAGCGGTTTTAGGTGCGATTACGGTTCGAAAAATCTATAAGGAATCTTATGATTGCGAAAGGGGTGCTCCAAAATGTGCCACCTAAGAGACCGAAGGCTAGTAGCTGCAAAAAATAAGAAGCTTGTGAACTGCCTTGCATGACTCCTTGAAGAGGGATCAAAAAGGTTAAATAACAGACAACTAAAAGACGAAAAAAAATCCCCAGTTTTATAGAAATAGGTTTATTTNTAACTCTAAATATTCTGGCGCTAATGTATGTAATGGCGAGACTAGAGGCTCCGGGAGAAAATGAGGCTAGAATGAGNTCCGGNCCGGTGAATACTTTGTCGGTCGTTAGGAAAAAGTGAGCTGTCAAAAAGAAAAAAGCAGTTAGAGCGCCTGCACAAGCACCTTCAGTCCAAATCTTGATCGTCGCCAAAAAATATCTCGCCACCTTGACTAAGAGGTTAAATGATTGCCTGTTGAAGAGTAGTTCCGATAGCTCCAGGTCGAGGAACGATCGCGACTCCGGCTGACGAAAGTGCTTTAATTTTTTCCTCCGCTTTTCCCGCAGAACCTGTGATAATTGCTCCTGCGTGCCCCATCCTTTTGCCAGGAGGAGCACTTTGTCCAACTATTAGAGAGACTATAGGTTTTGTGAAATGACTCTTTATGTATTCTGCAGCCTCTTGTTCCTTTGTCCCNCCGATTTCTCCTATCATAACCACGCTATCAGTGTCTGGATCCCTTTGAAACTTTTCTAATATGTCTATGAAGGTCACACCTGAGACAGGGTCACCCCCGATTCCAACACAGGTCGACTGACCAATATTTAGAGCCGTCAACTGGCTTACGGCTTCATATGTCAGTGTTCCACTGCGAGACACCACTCCAGTCGTTCCACTCATGTGGATATGGCCGGGCATGATTCCCATTTTGAAATTTTCCCCTGGCGAAATAATGCCTGGGCAATTAGGGCCTATAAGGCTCACATCCTTATCCCGTATATATCTGACAACCTTTATCGTGTCTTGAACTGGAATACCTTCGGTAATACATGCGATTACCTTAATCCCAGCATCGACAGCTTCTACAATTGCATCCGCTGCAAAAGCAGGAGGTACAAATATCAAGGAAGCATCTGCCCCTGTTTTCCCGACGGCGTTTTGGACCGTATCAAACACTGGCACAGAATCCATAAACTGTTGACCCCCTTTACCAGGGGTGACACCTGCTACAAGATGCGCACCGTATTCCGCGGATCTTTGGGCGTGGTAGCTCCCTTCCCTACCGGTTATTCCCTGAACCAGTAGTCGGGTATTTTTATNTACAAGGATGCTCATTTAGTTCTCCCGAGCTGCATGGTGCTTTNAGCACATACTGGGACATGAGGTTTGTCTTAAATATTACGATAGTTTAGAAATAGCTTCGGCAGCCTCGTCTAGAGTTTGAACAATAGTGACTTCTAGATTAGAAGAGGTTAGTATCTCCCTGCCTTCTTCTGAATTGGTACCTAACATTCTGACAACCATTGGGCGCTCAAGCTCGCGATTTCTGTCGATTGCCATTATGAATCCTCTCGCNGCTATGTCACACCGTAATATGCCCCCAAATAAATTTACCAAAACAGCTTTAACATTAACATCAGAAAGTACAAGTGTAAGCGCTTTTGCTACTTTCTCTTCGTCTGCTCCACCTCCTATATCCAGAAAATTGGCAGGCGCTGCTCCCGCTGCGCTGGCTACGTCCATTGTCGCCATGGCAAGACCTGCGCCATTGACAATACATCCTATATTCCCATCCAATTTAACGTAATTTATATCTGATTCTCTAGCCTGTACTTCGAGTGGGTCTTCCTGAGAAGGGTCGGCCATGTCTCGAATATTTTCATGCCTGTATACAGCATCATCGTCAATGTTTATTTTGGCGTCGGCAGCTACTAATTTTCCGTCAGTGGTTACTACCAACGGATTAATTTCTAACAGAGAGGCATCAACATCTATGAACACCTTGTAGAGGTTCTCTAGCATAGTGGCGGCGGTTCTGACCAGATTGTGAGACAATTCAAGCCCATACGCAATTTGTCTTCCCTGAAAACCTTGGACACCCAGCATTGGGTCGATGGGAATGTGAAGGATCTTTTCCGGAGAATTTTGAGCCACTTCTTCGATGTTGACTCCTCCAGATTTGCTTGCTATCACAACGACACCTTTCGTTGATCCGTCTATAACCATGCCAAGATAGAGTTCTTCCGCAATTTCAATACCCTCTTCTATAAGCACATTTTCGACTGGTACCCCCTCTGGCCCAGTCTGGAAAGTTGTAAGGTTTTTCCCAAGCATTGCGGCGGCGGCTTGTTCAGCGGCACCCGGAGNTTGTACAACTTTTATACCTCCAGCATTTCCCCTCCCTCCTGCATGGACCTGGGCTTTGACTACAATGGTTCCACCGAGGTCAAAGGCGGCGGTAGCGGCTTGGCTGGGGGTTCTTGCAACTTTACCTTGNGGAACGGGNATTCCGTACTTTGAGAGGATCTCTTTAGATTGGAATTCATGTAGTTT
The DNA here is from genome assembly GCA_002696685.1 of Chloroflexota bacterium. Next base: position 40,940 of record NZSI01000026.1, read on the forward strand.
CATGTATTTATTCTATAGGCATTGGGTAGTTTTCTGCCTTAGTAGCTGCTTTCCCGGTCTGGCGGAGGGTGTGGGATTCGAACCCACGATACCCGATTAGGGTATGCCAGTTTTCAAGACTGGTGCCTTCGTCCGCTCGGCCAACCCTCCCTATCCATGAGGCAGATATTTCTTCTTACAAAGAAGTCTTTATATCTTATTGCTAGGTTATATTTTGAGGCAATACAAACCCGGCTAGTGTGAATCATCAGAATACTTAATTTCTTTGTGCAATAGTCTCCTAAACGAAAGGCCACGGTACATCTCTATAAGGGTCGAGTATCGGGATCACGGGGTCAGTTATCATAACGTCCAGTCTTGTTTTAAGAGATTCAATCTCTTCAGCCGAGGTCTGAGTTTCCAAACGCGACTTGATCTCACTAGACGATTCCATGCGATCCGCCAATAGCTTTAGATCATCAATAAGTGATTCTGAAATCCTTTTACCACAGTATTCGAGCATAACTGTCCGAAGTTTGAATACGGAATGGAAAGTCAGACCGTGATCAATTGACCAAATAGTTTCGTGATTGTCTAGTAAACAGTGCCCCGCTTTTCTGTCAGCGTTGTTTGTAAGGAGATCAAATACTGCTAGTTTTTCAAGTTCGTCGGGCATTGTGTCACGAATTTCAAAATAGGTGATTCTTGGATCACAGTCCACATACAACTGCATCGATCCCACTCCGTAAGGACCCTCCCTTATGGTAGTTAAGGGTACGTTAGGCCATCCTAATTCTTTACTGAGTAAATACGTTGCGAATTCCCTTTTGTATAACGTTCCATGTGGGAAGTCATGTAATGGTTTTTCCCCATCGCGGGGTTTGTAAATTGCTTGGATACACTTATCTGGGCTATCAGCGGATAGCCAAACAAGGAACGTGTAGTTGGAACCCCAGGGCATCGTGTGGCCCCCAAGGAATTCACCAGTCTCTAGGAATAAGTTTGCCTCGGCAGCTTCAAGGTGAAGAATTTCGGCATCAGGTGAAGGAAATTGATTGCGAGGGTCTCCTTGGTTGCCTGAAGTCAAAACGATAACTTGAAGAGCGCTAGTTGGTTTTCATCAACGAGTTTAGAGATTCTCAGCTCCTTCTTTACTGTGGCCGTTGGTTCGCTCACAGTAGTGCCCGTCCAGGTTTTTTGGTCTTCCACATAGATCACAAGTGGCTCTACCGGCGGACACTATTGCCAGTCCGTCGCGGGAGAAATGTCGTATCTGGTCTCTTGTTACCCATATCCGGACGGTTGGCTCGTCATCTTCATCTTCCAGCTGAGGATCGTAGGCGTCAACGACGAACATTCCGGAGTCAGGGTTGTGACCAAATGCAAGTCGATTTGCTTTGAAATCTAGATTGGTCAGAGGTTCTGCCTCAAGATCGGAAGGAGAAACGTTGGTGTCGCTTGGAGTTGGATTATTTTCGCGGTCCATTTGGGTGATTGCCAGACAGAGTTCTGCTAGCTGCTCTTTTTCCAACCATACCTTTGCGGTGCTACTCGCGCTTTCTGCGTTGATGCGGAACGTTCTCTTTCCGGGATCGCCAAACGTTTCTGGGTCAAACTTGGCAACCTGGGTAAATTCATTCAGAGGGCCGGCCATTCCAACTCCTTCTCATCTAACTTCCTTGTTAACAATAAGGAAATATTAGAGCCTCAGACACCATAGTCGCAACTAAATGTACCGTTTGGGGAAAGGTGGCAATATGCTATAATTACGCACCTTGGCGAGGGGCTTTGACGCCTCTCAATTACTTGATTCAGTCCCTTCATGGGAATAAGCTCCATGAGTGGTACATAGAATGTGGAATCGATAGGGAGATTAAGGTTGGCATTTGTAACCCAGCGTGATGGTGAAGATCCAGAAGGTTTGCTTAAACGATTCCAGACTACTATGCAGAGGTCTGGAATTCTGAGAGAACTGCGTAATAGGCGGTTTTTTCGCTCCAAAGGAGAGCAAGAAAGGCTTGATAAGCAAAGAAGCCTAAGGAGACTACGCCGCAGGCGTCGTGGGGTGCGCACCTAGATTTTCAAGTCCTCTGGACCCTTAGTAATAAGTTTTATTTGTAAGTAAGGCAGAAAGAGTGGACATGGGCGTCGTTTATGTAACATCACAGAACCGTAAAGCCGGCAAGACGATGGTCGCCATGGCCTTGGCATCCATAGCATCTGGCGAACAAAGTCTAGTTACCATTCTAAGAATTGGGGCGAATGAGCACCCAAGTGATGATTTAGAAACTGTGCTCGGCCAAGGAAAGATTCGACTTTCTAAGATTGATACCACAGAAGTATCAGGTGTTGTAAACGCAGTGAAAGAAGAGTCTTCCCATAGCTCCCTTGTAGTGGTGGATTCATCAAGCGATATGTCAACGTCAGATCATGTCGAAATAGTTGATGAGACGAAAGCCAAAGTTCTGCTAGTGTCGGATTTTAGAGACAAAGATTCGAGTCTGCCTTATGCTCAAAAATTCGAAGGCAACATTATAGGAATTTTAATAAATTGTTTAACTGCCTATGGGAGAACTGAAGCAGTAGATAAGATAATTCCTTCTTTTCAGAATTCTGATGTGACTGTGCTTGGCCTGATACCAGAAGACAGAACACTTCTTAGCTTAACTGTGGGTCAAATATCAGAACTTTTGGGAGGAACATTTTTTACTGGTTCCGAATATTCTGACCGACTGGTGGAGAACTTTATGGTGGGTGGTTTCGGTATGGATCCAGGTGAATACATTTTCTCTACTAAAAACAAAAAAGCGGTTATTGTTAGGGGTGACAGGCCGGATGTTCAGATGTCTGCTCTTCAAACGGACATGCAATGTTTCATATTAACCCGTGGAATGGAACCAATTGAGTATGTGAAGTATGAGTGTGATGAAGAAGAGGTAGCGGCAGTAATAGTTGACACGGATACAGTCGAAACAATGAAAGCTATTGGTTCTCTTCAACGCCATGCGAGATTCGATCATCCCGATAAGCTCGACAGGGCCAAGAAATTATTGGCTGATGCTACCGATGTGAAAATTATTACGGGCTAGGAATAGTTTAAGGTTGTCACTTGGTGATCAAAGTCCTGCCGCATAGGCAGAGTGGAATGTGTCTACCCCACCAAGAAATGTTCCGTTGCTTCTGGTAATAGCTGTAGGACTGGCAAATTTAGCAAACCCCGTCTGAGTGAATCCTTCTCCTAACACTCTTATATTGTGACCTTTTGCCATTAGACCCTGTATCACGTCTGGGTCCAATTCTAGCGGGACATCAGTTGTTGTGGAACTGCAATCAACTCTTGGAGCGTCTATAGCTTCCTGTGGACTCAATCCAAAATCTATCATTTTTGAGATTAGTGAGGTAACNCAATTAGTAATTCTTCTGCCTCCGGACGCTCCTACAGCGATCTCCACGCCGTCTTTACCCAGGACCAAGGCAGGTGTCATATTGTTTAGAGGGTATTTTCCTGGAGCAATTGAGTTTACCCTCCCAGGTACTGGGTCGTACCACATCATTCCGTTGTTCATCACTATCCCGGTTCCTTTCGGAATAATTCCAGATCCGAATCCCGACATTATAGTGTTTGTTATTGAGACGGCATTTCCTTCGCCGTCCACAACGGTGAGATGGGTTGTCCCGTTGTCTGGTCGTGGTTTACTACTTTCCAGTACGAATTTGGGGTCTCGACCTTCCTCGATCCAAGGGTTTCCTGGGCTAAACTGAGATGCGCAGTTGGCGCCTATTTCTCCACTCCGTCGNTCTGTGTAGGTATCAGAAACGAGCCCTTGCCATGGAACATCAGCAAATTCCGGGTCGGCAATATATTCAAACCTATCAGCATAGGCCATTCGAGCTGCGCTAATGTAGAGATGTAACGCTTCTACACTGTTATGTTGCGTGGAAGATAAATCAAATTTGTTGAGCAGTTTTAATGTCATTGCACTAGTTATACCGGCACAGGCGTAGTTTGGTACACGAATAGTCTTTCCTCGATATTTAAATTCAAGACCATNCTTCCAATAGAANGGCTTGTATTGATCGAAGTCTTGCATCGTCAAAATCCCGCCATTAGATTGGATATCTCTGGTGATCTCCTCAGTTAATTCACCTCGATATAAGGAGTTTGCGCCATCTCTTGCTATTGAGTCCAAAGCCTTTGCCAAGTTTGGTTGTTTTAGAATGTAGGGAGCCTCGATTCCACCGTAAGGCAGCTGGTTGTCTGGCATAAACGTTTCCCTTAATTCAGTGTAGCGAAGTAACATTTGGGAGAGTCCGCCGAGCTTATAGAGAGTGAACCATTCAGGAGAAAATCCATTACGCGCTATATTAGCTGCTGGTGCAACTACCTCTGACCAGGGTAAGTTCCCGAATCTTTTGTGGGCTTCCGCTAAGCCTGCAACGCACCCTGGTACCGCAATAGAACGATAACCGTGAATGTTTTCGTCATTTAAGACTCCAGCCCAACCAAAGCTTCCGACCGAAGGCTCACCGGATAGCGAATACATGTCTGGTGTTCCTGCATTTGGACCTTTCATTGGAAATCCTATAACACCACCTTGGTCCNTCATTTGGAATACCATGTAACCACCTCCCCCAATGCCACTAGATTCTGGTTCCACTACCCCTACGGCTAGGCAAGACGCTACTCCGGCGTCCACAGCGTTTCCTCCCATTCTCAGGATTTCCAAACCTGCCTCTGTGGCCAGTTTATCTTTCGTGGCTACCATGCCATTATGGGAAACCGCCTCGGTTTTGCTAAAAGAAGAATTGCTGTAAGTAGTTCCTGAAGCCAATAGTTCCTCCTAGTCATAATCTCGTATTTTGCTGGCCCAATACTACAACAACTGAGCGAAAACCCAGTGAATTCTAGTTTTATGAATCAGCTCCTGCTTCGGATGTAGGTGTCGTGTGTATGCATCATGAATTGAGATTTGTTAGTCGGAGCCACGGATAGTTTCTAGATGACTGATTGAGTGCCCAATGTGCGTATGGGCACTAACTACTCCAGCATAGACACAAATTGTAGGTAGACGCCGGTTGACTAAAGATGATGCTAGCCGTAAGTCCCGGATGGTTCAACTCTAAAGTTCAGGTTGATTGCTATCATTGGATCTAGTATGTCCGCGTATCTTTTAACCCAGTCTGACCCGTAGGTTTTTCGTAATTCCGAAGCCCATTCGACATCTAGGCCTCCTACTTTATGTGCGATCAAAAACAGGCTCCGATATATGTCTAAATTTGGAAAATTTCTTGGAGAGCTAACCCTAAATTTCTTGTGTTTAAGAACACGGTCTTTCCAGCCTACCTCAGAATTAACAGCATTTGTAGTTTGATTTTCTCGACACATAATTATCAGAACATCCCCTTTGACGTCCCGATGGGTTCGAAGAAAATTATCGAGGGGCAATAAAAAAAGCCCTCCAGTGTACGGAGAGCCCGTACCCTTTGTCCATTTAGGACCTCGTCTTCTTCCCCAGGGGCACCTTGAGAGTTAAGGTTGCCGGACAGGGTCAAAGGACTGGGGCCTCGCCTGCCACTCGGGACGAACTATTTAATTAAGTATCCAATATACCATGCCTTGTCTAGTGATATGTCCAATATTTTGGGCATAGATTTTATATCTAGCCAGCTCTTGAGCTAGCTAACCTAATGGCTCGTTCTGTAAATACAGTGACGAGGTGTGCTCTATATTCTCCAGACGCGTGGACATCGTCGTTAAAGTCGACTCCTTCGCCTGCTTCTGCGGATGCCTTACCTATCGCGGCGTCATCAAGAGTAGATCCAGTCAGGTCAGACATGGAGGCACTAGCTTGATAAGCGGCAGGCCCCGCTCCTGTAATTCCTATACTGGCCGCTGTGCATTTTCCGGCAGAAACTGTGACTGATGCCGCAACACCAACTATTGCGTAATGTGAAGCCTTATTGGCAAACTTTACGTATGCGGAACCTGTCCCGCTAGACTCGCCGGGAACAAATATCTCACTGATAATTTCATCTTCTCTGAGAGAAGTAGTGAAGAGATCCTGAAAGAATTCGTCTGATTCAAGAGTTCTATGTTCACTCGTAGAACTGGTTATTATCTGACCTTTGAGTGCTATTAGAGCGGCAGGCAAGTCAGCTGCTGGATCGCTGTGAGCAAGGCTCCCTCCAATAGTACCTCTATTTCTGACTTGGACGTCAGCAACCTGGGCTGCCGCCTCTGAAAGGGCCGTAGGAACAATTGAGGAATTTGCTATATCAACGTAGTGAGTTGTCCCGCCCACTGCAATTCCTCCGTCTCGCTCCTGTACATAGGCCATGGATTCTATGGATCCGATATCTATTATCACTTCCGGTTGTGCAAGCCGTAACTTCATTAAAGGGATAAGACTGTGCCCACCGGCTAGGATCTTTGCGTCTGAGCCATGCTTTTTAAGCAGCTCAGCCGCCTCGGCAACAGAAGCGGGTTTGTGGTACTGAAACGGTGCGGGGATCATATGCTTCCTCTCATTAGGGGGTTTTTATGGCTTTGCGTTGTTATGTAGAGTGTTACGATTTCATCTTGTCAGCAGCATATTGCACGGCTAGCACAATATTGTGGTAGCCGGTACATCTACAGACGTTGCCAGCAAGCCCGTGCCGTATTTCGTCCTCTGAGGGATCTGGATTGTCATTCAGAAGGGCGACAGCTGACATCATCATTCCAGGTGTACAGAATCCACATTGGAGACCGTGCTTCTCCCAAAAGCCCTCCTGTATTGGGTGAAGGTTATCACCGTCTGCCAAGCCCTCAACAGTTGTTATTTCAGATCCGTTAGCCTGTACGGCAAGTATGGTGCAAGACTTTGCGGACCTCCCATCAATTATCACTGTACAGGCTCCGCAGCTCGTAGTGTCGCACCCGATATGTGTCCCCGTCATGTTCAAGTTTTCTCGCAAGAACTGCGCAAGCAACAAGCGTGGCTCTACTTCGGCTGAGTGTTGTTTCCCATTCACATTTATCGTAATTGGAACAGTGACAGATTGAACCATATCTATTCTCCCTAGTTTGGAGTCCGTTTAGGAGATCCCTGAGAGCAGGAAATGTCTGGAAATACTCTGCAATGTAGGCATCGCCTAGGGTGATAATTGAGACGTGGCGCGATTATAACAACATCGTTGAAAAAAGTCCCACAAGACATGCAGGACCCTCTTGTTAGGTATTAAATCTTGCAAATACCCAGTAATGAACGTGTGTGTTGAGCTGCTCATATTTTCTGGTATAACCCTTGATCAACCCATGAAGGAGGGTTCATTTGTGATAAGATTTTGTAGCTATTTTTTGTGACTGCGATACGAGACGCGGCGTAAGGTGGCTCATTGTCAGAAAGTTACGTCTTAAACTGGATCGCGGTCCTCGTGGTTGCAGCAGTTGGCTTGGTGGCAATTCTATTGATGTTTGCCGCTTCGAGATTGCTTGCTCCGCGTAGGCCGTCAGAAGCTAAGAATTCACCGTATGAATGCGGGATACCGGCTGCCCCCTATCATTGGTCCCAAATACAGATCAGATATTATGTTTTTGCGATCATCTTTATCATTTTTGACGTGGAGGCAGTTTTTCTTTTCCCGTGGGCTCTGATTTTCGTTGAAGCAGTTCCCATAGTTTTCTATGAGATGTTGATATTTATTGCCGTACTTTTCTTCGGCGTCATTTACGGTTGGCGCAAAGGAGTTCTCCAGTGGCGATAAATGAAGATGACCAGCCGATACCAGTGGACGGCCCAAGCCGTGATCATATGCGTGATCAGATTTTTGGGCGTATTGGTGACGGGTACAAGGTTGGTGAGGGCAATAATGTGCCTGACAGTGTGTTTAACAGGGTTTTGCCTAATGCCGTCACAGCAAAGTCCGATCAATTATTTTCGCTGGCCCGTAAGTCGTCTTTGTGGACCCTATCTTTCGGATTGGCTTGTTGTGCGATAGAAATGATTAGTGCTCACATGTCTCATCATGATCTTGATCGATTTGGAGTCGTGACTTGGCCTTCTCCACGTCAAGCTGATGTGATGATAGTCGCGGGAACCGTGGTCAAGAAAATGGCTGATCCAATAAAATTACTCTATGAACAAATGCCTGACCCGAAATGGGTGATTGCGATGGGTAGCTGCGCGACCAATGGCGGACCGTATTACAAGTCCTATTCTGTTGTCATGGGTGTTGACCATCTGATTCCGGTCGACGTGTATGTTCCTGGCTGTCCCCCCAGGCCAGAAGCCTTGATGCATGGCATTATGCAACTCCAGGAAAAAATCCAGCTAGATGCCAAGAACCAAAACCCTCCCTCACAAGCGCCAGATGGTGAATAAAAAACCTTCCTCAGGTAGGCGTGCCCGTGAGATACCGATCGCTCCCCCTTGTTTAGATCCGCGTGGTGAGGAACTTTTCGAGATGCTGAATGAGATCTTGCCCCCTGATCTTAAATCGGAAATAGGGGTGTGTGTAGACATGGTGACCATAACGGTGCCCAAGGAATCGTTAGTACAAGTTTGTCAGTTTTTGAAAGATTCCCAAAACCTATTATTTAACTACCTCTGTTCAATCTCAGTTGTCGATTATGAGGAGAGTGAACAAAGGTTCGAGATTGTCTACCACATGGTTTCTTTATCCACTTACTACAAAGTGGCCGTCAAGACCTCCGTATTCTCAGCCGACCCGATACTTCCTACAGTAACTTCTGTATGGCGCTCAGCCGAATGGTTTGAACGTGAAGGGCATGATCTGTTCGGAGTAATTTTTCTTGGTCACGGTAATCTTTCCCCACTTTTGCTTTATGAAGGCTTTGATGGCTTTCCCGGGAGAAAGAGTTTTCCGTTCCACGATTATCAGGAGTGGTGATAGTGCCTGACGGGAATGGGAATTAAATATATGCAAGTCGACGAAAAGAAAAATGAAACGGATGGATCCATTGATCTCATGATCAACATGGGTCCTCAGCACCCAAGCACACACGGCGTTTTTCGGTTGGTTATCTGGGTAGACGGGGAAAGGATCATTAAATCTGAGCCCCATATTGGTTACTTGCACAGGGGATCTGAAAAAATTTGCGAAAGTGAGCACTACAGTCAGATTGTGACCTTATTTGACAGAATGGACTATGTTGGAAATCTTAATTCCGAATTAGCTTTCTGTCTTGCAACCGAAAAGATTATGGACGTAGATGTTCCTGAGCGCGCCGAATACATAAGGGTGATTCTATGTGAACTAAATCGCATTGCTAGTCATATGCTTTTTTATGGTGTTTACGGGTTAGACGCAGGCGCAATGACCCCTATTCTTTACGCCTTTAGAGAACGCGAAAAGATTCAGAATTTATTTGAAAGCGTGACGGGGGCTAGGATGATGCACAATTACATCCGTATTGGTGGGGTCAAGGATGATCTACCTATAGATTTTCAACAACGTCTGCATGAGGTGCTTGATCATCTAAAACGTGGAATTGAGGAGTGCGACGCTTTAATTTCAAAAAATGAGATGTTTCTTGCCAGAACTAAGGGTGTAGGGTCTATAACTGGCCCAGATGCAATAGACTTCGGTGTGACTGGTCCCGCTCTTAGGGCTTCTGGGGTAGCGGAGGACATTCGTATCACGGACCCCTATTCAATCTACGATCGCTTTGACTTTAATATTCCTGTTGGGACATATGGTGATTGTTGGGATAGATTCTATGTTCGTATTGAAGAAATGCGTGAATCCGTCAAAATCATTGAACAAGCTGCCCGTGAACTTCCCGAGGGGGACATTTCAGCGGCGGTTAGGAGGATAGTACGTCCACCTAAGGGTGAAGTATTCGTTCGAACTGAGTCACCAAGAGGAGATCTTGCAGTTTTTTTGGTTAGTGACGGCAGCGACACTCCATACCGTGTTAAGGTCCGTGCTCCCTCTTTTGCGAATCTCCAAGCTCTGGAGCAGATGCTTCAAGGGTCTTATCTTGCGGATGCAGTTTTGATACTGGGCTCGATCGACTTGATAATGGGAGAGGTCGATCGATGACTGTTTCCGAAGTTCTTATTATTTTGGCAAAAGCCGTCATCTTGATGTTATCCGTGTCTTTTGTAGTGCTAGTGCTTACATATGCGGAGCGGAAAGCTTTAGCCAGGATACAGCAGCGAATGGGCCCAACAAGGGTTGGGTTCAAGGGTATTTTGCAGCCGGTAGCTGACTCGTTGAAGTTGATAACTAAGGAAGACATATTACCTACATGGGCAGATAGGGGGGTTTACTGGTTAGCTCCTATCGCTGTATTTGTTCCGGCTTTTCTTATGTGGGTCACGATACCTATAACTCGTCAAATAGTGGTTGAGAACCTAGATTTAGGTCTTTTTTATATAACGGCTGTTTCAGTTTTGTCTGTTCTGGGTCTTGTCATGGCGGGGTGGGGCTCAGCAAATAAATGGGCTGTTCTGGGAGGTCTTAGGGCTGCAGGACAACTCATTAGCTATGAGATTCCTTTCATAATGGCAATATTAGGAGTGGCAATGCTGGCACAATCTCTGGATCTCACGGAGATTGTTGCTCAACAGAGGTCGGTTTCATTTGCATTGGTTCAACCTCTGGGGTTATTTATATTCTTGACTTCAGCTCTAGCAGAACTTGGTAGGACTCCTTTCGACATTCATCATGCAGAATCTGAAGTTATAGGCGGCCCTTTTGTGGAGTACAGTGGGGCACATTGGTCAATCTTTTTCTTGGCTGAGTATATGAATACCTTCACTATAGCTGTGTTGACTGTATTGCTTTTTCTTGGGGGTTGGTCTTGGCCAACTATGCCTTTTGAAGGATTTTTACACACGACCTTGTCTGCGATTTGGTTGTTATTAAAAACTTCTGCTGTCATATGGCTGATATTTTGGATAAGAGGAACTTATCCTAGGCTTCGGATAGACCAGCTTATGGCGTTTGGCTGGAAGCTGCTTGTTCCCCTCTCGTTCTTAAATATTGTAATAACCGCAGTCGTTCTTTTTTATGGTATGCCTCTTTGGATACTGACTGGATTGTCGGGGATATTACTAGTTGGCGCCGTTTGCATAATTCGACTTAACTCAAGCAGCTCTATGAAGCGAGATACCGTCAGGCTAGTATCTGCAAAAGATATACGATCTAAAACCAGGTATTCTCCTGTTGAGACGAGCGGAGGAGTCGAATGATTGGTGACATCATAGGTTTTATCGGTGGGCTAGCTGTCACATTAAAATCAACATGGCGTGAATCCGTTACCGCCGAGTACCCTGAGCCTGACAAGCGGTTGAATTTGGAAGATAGATACATGGGATTTCCCGCTTTGACTTGGGATGTGGAGGTAGAGGAACCGTATTGCACGGGCTGCATGGTTTGTATAAGAGAATGTCCCACACAGTGCATGACTGCTGAAATGAAGGATAATCCCCTTTACCCTGGGGAAAGCCGCCGCAGGAAAATAGTAGATACCTTTGAGATTAATCTAGGTCGTTGCATAGTTTGCGGTATTTGCGTGGATGTATGTAATTTCGATGCAATTGAGATGTCTCATGAACATGAGTTAAGTAAGTACGAGCGCAATGGTAACCGAGCAGATTTGCAGTCGTTGATTACGATGGGTAGAGACTATCAACGAAAGGTTGGATGGGCGCCTAGAAATCCTGAGAAAAATCGAGGTATCCCTCAGGTTGAGGAAGGTTCAAGTCTGTCATTAAATGATGCCGAAGCGACCGACAGTAGATCTGGTGAGTCTATGGAGGGAAAAGAGTGACCGGATCTTTAATTCTTTTTTATGCAGCGGCAGCTTTAGTTCTTTCAGGAGGAATTGGAGTAGTAGTTACGAGGAATATCGTTTACGCTGCGTTCTCCTTGCTCGTTTCAATGATGGGAATAGCCGGTGTCTTTCTACTGGCGTTTGCTGAGTTTCTCGCCCTCGTGCAGATCCTTATATACGGCGGTGCTGTAGTAATCGTTATATTGTTTGCGCTTATGCTAACCCGCATCGACGATTTCCGTGATATTTCTGATAACCGCAATCGCCCGTTGGCTTTCGTTGTTTCCCTAGTTTTGTTTGCTATGTTAGTCGCCTCCCTTGCAAAAACTCCCACACCCGAAGGAGATCGGTCTCCCGTTAGTATGGTTGAGTTGGGGGAAAGCCTTTTTACTGACTGGGCCATTCCTTTTGAAGTAGCATCTCTAGTTCTGCTAGTGGCACTTGTAGGGGCTATTGTAATAGTGCGACGTGATGCCAGTGACGAGGAGCAAGGGGACTCGAGTTGATATCTTTACCTCACTTCCAGGTGTTGGCTTATATTTTGTTTTGCCTTGGTATATATGGGGTACTTGCTCGAAAGAGTACGGTGTTGGTTCTCATGTCCATTGAACTGATGCTCAACGCCGTAAATATAAATCTTATTGGATACTCGGCGTTTGGTACGTTCGGTGGATCACATCGATCTTTAGGTCAAGTGATTATAGTTTTTGTTATAACAATTGCGGCGGCTGAACTCGCTCTTGCAATAGCGATCATTCTCAGATTGTATAGGGAGCGTCGCAGCGTCAATGTCGATGAAATAGATTTGCTCAAGGGGTGAATACAATGAGCATTGATATTTTTGCAGGTTCTAACGCCGCTTGGCTGATCCCAGCACTTTCTATTCTTGCTTTTCCAGTCACTATATTCTTAGGGAGGTTTCTACCGGGCAAGGGATCATTTATATCGATTGCTGCAATTGCAGCCGGCTTTATTTTGTTCTGGTTTGTTTTGTCCGATTTCTTATCAGGGGGTTCTGTTCCTCTACATGTCGATATTGACTGGATAAATATAGGATTCTGGAAATTCACTTGGGGATTTCTGGTAGATAGAATATCCGTGGTCATGTTGGGTCTAATAACTTTTGTTGCCCTTTTGGTTCAAGTCTATTCCCTTCAGTATATGAAAGGGGATAGCCGTTACGGGTGGTATTTTTCTCTACATGCCCTCTTTGCTGGCGCAATGCTGCTGGTAGTACTTGCAGATAATCTCCTATTTCTATATTTCGCCTGGGAACTTGTCGGGCTTGGTTCTTATCTTTTAATTGGTTTTTGGTTTGACAGACGCTCTGCAGCAGAAGCCGCCAAGAAGGCTTTTATAACAACTAGGATTGGGGATGTTGGTCTGCTGATTGGGATAATAATTCTATTCAAAGCTACCGGTACTTTTCATATTTCCTCTATCATCCATGTTGCACAAAATGGTGGTATATCGGACTCGACGATTCTGTGGTCTTCCTTGCTGATTTTTCTTGGAGCCATGGGTAAATCTGGTCAGTTTCCTCTTCATGTTTGGCTTCCGGATGCGATGGAGGGTCCTACTCCTGTATCAGCGTTGATTCACGCGGCCACCATGGTTGCGGCTGGTGTTTACTTGGTAGCGAGAATGATGCCTTTGTTTGATCTAGTTCCAGAAATGCAGGTTATCGTTGCTGTAACGGGCCTATTCACATTCATTTTTGCTGGTTTTATTGCCCTAGTGATGACAGATATTAAACGTATTCTGGCATATTCAACGATTAGTCATCTGGGCTTAATGATGCTGTCAATTGGGACTGGAGGTGTGGGTGCTGCGTTGCTCCATCTAGTGGTACATGGAATAAGCAAAGCGCTTCTTTTCTTGGGAGCCGGCAACGTTATGCACGGCACGAACGATGAGACAGACTGCTGGAGCTTGGGAGGGCTCAAAAGCAAAATGCCAATAACAACAGGAGTTTTTTTAATTGGATCATTATCTCTAGCCGGTATCGCACCATTATCTGGGTTTTTCAGTAAAGATGAGATACTTAGCTCTGTGTACCAAGAAATGGGATTAGGGTTTTTGATAGTGACATTGGCAGGGGGATTTGTCAGCGCCCTATATATTGCTAGACTTTTTTTCATTACGTTTACCGGAAGCTCACGGACTGATGCCGCAAAAAATGCTCATGAGTCGCCATTTCTTATGCTTTTTCCTGTAATAATGCTTACGCTCGTTGCAGTGTTCCTTGGGATGGTCGCGATTCCGATGGGAGGATTTAAGGGATTTACGTCTTTTGTCGAACAAGAAAGCAAATTTCACATAATTCCCTGGTTGATAGTAGTTTCCTTGTTGATCGCCATTCTTGGAGTGGTAGTGGGTTGGCTTTATTACGGCAAGTCATCCCTATCTCATAAATCGATGGCATTGCGTCTAGGATTGCTGTACAAAGGCGCATTAAAGGGATTTTGGATAGACGCTATCTACCAGTTTGTTATTGACAGAATAGTTCTCGAATCAGGAAGACTTATAGCGACATTCGACCGTATCGTGATAAACGATACCGGTATCGATGGATCAGCAAAATCTGTCTTGTTATCAGCCTTCAAGATTAGACTAGTTCAGACGGGCAAGATATATAACTACGGTACTGCTATGGCATTCGGGGTATTTCTAGCGGTAATAGTATGGTGGGTGTTTTAGAAGTGCTAGAAGGAATGGATTCATTTGTCCTTTTATGCTTGGTTGGATTACCTATGTTGGGTGCGGTAATCTTACTTTTTGTTCCTGCAGGAGCGCTGAAAGTCATTAAAGTCGTGGCTGTTACGGTCTCGTTTGTTGTAGCTGTTTTGGCGATTTATATTTTCGTTTCATTTGACGAAACTGCAGGAGCTGTTCAATTTCAGAAAATTTATCGGTGGCTGTCTCTTCCTGGGCCATGGGGAGCTGGCGACGATGCGATCACATTATCTCTAGGGATTGATGGTGTTGGAGCTACCATGGTTTTGCTCACTGGGATTGTGATGCTGACCGGTACACTAATTTCTTGGAATATAAGGGAATCTGCCAAAGATTTTTTCATTCTCTATTTTGTCTTGTTGTCAGGGGTTTTTGGGGTTTTTGTTACTTTCGATTTATTCTTTTTCTTCTTATTCTACGAACTTTCAGTGCTTCCAATGTACTTGCTTATTGGCAAGTGGGGTAGCACTAGTCAGTTCAGGGGATTCACTAGAACTAAAGAATATAGTGCAATGAAATTGACCCTCGTATTGGTGGCTGGGAGTGTTTTAGTTTGGATAGCCATCATAGCTATCTTCTTCCAAGCTGGTATCGGTACATTTAGTATTCTTGAAATTCAGAAAGTTTCCAATAACGCTTTTTCTCCGACGTTTCAGAATATTTTCTTTCCTATGCTAATGGTTGGGTTTGGGATTTTAGCGGGTCTATGGCCGTTTCATACATGGTCTCCTGATGGCCATGTTGCTGCTCCAACCGCGGTTAGCATGGTGCATGCCGGTGTGTTAATGAAACTTGGGGCGTTTGGGATTATTAGGGTTGGTCTTGTGCTCATGCCAACTGGAGCCGAAACATGGATGCCTCTCCTGATAGTTCTTGGTGCAGTGAATGTCATATATGGCGCAGTATCGGCCATGGGACAAACGGATCTGAAATATGTTATTGGATACTCATCTGTGAGTCACATGGGCTATGTATTAATGGGTATAGCGACATTGAATGTTTTGGGGATGAGTGGAGCGGTGCTGCAGATGTTTTCGCACGGCATAATGACAGCACTATTCTTTGCGGTTGCTGGAATGATTTATGACAGGACCCACACAAGAGACACGCTTGTTTTGGAAGGAATGGCAAAAAGAATGGGCGTGATATCGGTCTTGTTCACCGTCGCTGGTCTAACATCTTTAGGACTTCCGGGAATGAGTGGATTTGTGGCGGAACTCCTGGTTTTCATCGGGGTATTCCAAAGTTATGGACTCTTGGGCACAATCCTGGGAAGCGCAGCCGTAGTGGGTGCTGCTCTAACCGCGGTATATATTTTGCGGTTACTTTCCAAGGTTTTCTTTGGCCCAACTCCCGAAATATGGGAAAGTCAGACAGATTCTGGATCTCGGGAACTGCTGGCAGCAGGGGTATTGGTAGCTATCATATTTTCGGTCGGGCTTTGGCCCTTTCCATACATTGAGGTTATCGAGAGCGGAGTGAACCCAATACTTGCAATGATACCGGGGGCGAGATGAACGATTTTTCTCTCTTGATTCCCGAGTTTCTCGTAGCGGGGCTTGCATTTTTCATTCTCGCATTGGACCTTTTTATTAAAGAAAATTGGAAGCAGCACCTCGCATGGATTGGATTCATTGGTCTTGTAGTAATCCTACTTATAAGCTTGTTTGTTGAGTCCGACGGCCAGCTTTATGATGGATTGCTTGAATTTGATGAATTCACTAAATTTTTTAGAATATTTTTCCTCGTTATAGGTGCTGTAGCTGTCATTATATCTAGGGAATATGTTCATTCCAAACTAAAATACCCAGGTGAGTATTATGGGATTCTTCTTTTTACTCTACTGGGGGCGATGCTTCTAGCATCTTCTGCGGAGCTACTCACTGCTTACATTAATCTCGAGTTACTTAGCTTCGGACTATATGTTCTGGTTGGTTATGAAAGATACAATCCAAAATCTAATGAAGCCTCTGTTAAATATATTCTGCTTGGGGCATTTTCATCGGCACTAATACTTTTTGGAATCAGTCAAATATATGGAATCTTAGGAACCACGAGATTTGACGAAATGTCTGTTGCTTTTAGCGCCCTCCCCTCCATATATCCTGGTTTAGCAGTGGGATTCGTTTTGATGGTGAGTGGTCTGGGATTTAAGCTTGCCGCGGTACCCTTTCATATGTGGGCTCCAGACGTCTATGAGGGAGCTCCATTGCCTATCACTGCGTGGCTGTCAGTGGGATCTAAGGCTGCTGCACTGGCACTGGCAATGAGATTATTTGCCGAAGGATTTTTTACAGTTCTTGGAGAGTTGCAACCTGTAATAATCGTAATTGCTGCAAGTACCATGGTAGTCGGCAATTTGCTGGCACTTGTTCAGAGAAATATGAAGCGGCTTCTGGCATATTCAAGCATTGGGCATATGGGTTATCTTTTAATGGGTCTAGCCGCTCTTGTTCCGGTTGTGGGTAATGGGACTACAACTGAGAAGTTGTCGAATTTAGTTTCCAACGGACTTCTGTTTCACATGGTTTCGTACGGGTTCACTAGTATGGCAGCGTTTCTTTGTGTAATAGTTGTGTATAACAATACTGGCAGGGACGACATATCTGGTCTTGCTGGTCTTTCAAAAAGGCAACCACTGGTTTCATTGGTGCTGGTTTGCGCTCTTTTCTCAATGGCAGGCCTTCCAGTCTTCGTTGGATTTGCGAGTAAGTTTTACCTATTTAATGCGGTGGGTGGTCAGGGTCTTTTGTGGCTGGTAGGTTTGGCGATAGTTATGAGTTTAATATCCCTCTACTATTATTTGATGGTAGCCCGACAGTTGTATATCGAAAGTTCGGAAGATAACTCCCCAATTTCAGTGCCTTTTCCCACAAAACTGATCTTGGGAGGATTGTTTGGGGTAATGATTGTGCTGGGCGTATATCCTGCCCCGCTCATGGCTGCTATTCAACGAGCGACCGATGCCATCGCATCTGGTAACCTATTGAGTCTTGTATGACTGATGAAGGTAGGTTTTAATTAAACTGCTATCAAAAAAACCTAATGTTTTGCTGACGTTGTTTGCAATAAAACTAAGAGGAGATTTAGTTGGCACATTCGAGTGATTGGCCTGAAGAATATAAACGAGGACTTGTTGTTGTTGCCCATGCAGACGATGCTGAATATGGCTGCTCCGGCACTGTTGCACGCCTAGTTTCTGAAGGATGGGATTTTGCATATGTTTTGTGCACAGATGGAAGTAAGGGCAGTAGCGAACCAGGTATGACCGAGGAAAAACTTTCAGGTATACGAAAAGAAGAACAAGAGGAAGCCGGGAAGGCCCTAGGCCTCTCGAATGTTACCTTTCTTGGCTATCCTGACAGTTATTTAACTCCTGGTCTTGATGTGAGAAAGGATATTGCNAGAGAGATTCGTCGNCANAANCCCGACATAGTTATCTGNCANTACCCNATGCGNATCNTGGATGGTGGGTTTGGTTCAGGTCATCCAGANCATNTTGCNGCAGGNGAAAANNCCCTAGCTGCTATATTTCCCACNGCNAGAGANCATATGACNTTTCCNGANTTGNTGGAGGAAGGNTTNGAGCCTCACAAAGTTGCNGAAGCATGGATTATGGGNCATCCAGANCCNGANTTATGGATTGATATTAGNGATCATATGAANACNTCAATTAAGGCACTAACGAGTCATAAATCGCAGATGAGCGGGCAGAATTTCCAGCAGGTCTATGATCGTATGATTGAATGGAGGGGAGAGAGAGGTAAAGGTCATGGTATGCCTCAGGCAGATGCCTTCAAGCGAATTTACTACAGGCGGTGAGCCTACGGTTAGAACAAATTAATGTTACGTGAGGTGATTTATGGATCCGGTAATAAAAAACTATAGAGATAATGACAATCCTGTTCTCGGGAAGGAGGATGGCGTTCCTAACTACGTAATGCTATACGTGCAACATGCTCCTGGGGAGTCGTCACCATTTCATACACACCCATGGGAACACCAAGCATTTATCACTGAGGGAAGTGGGGTTCTGCTATTTGGTGGAAAAGAATACCCAATCCGTCAGGGTGATTGTGTTCATGTTCCCGGTGGTGTTGAGCATCAATTCCAGAATACAGGTGATGTTCCAATGAATAGGGTAACGGTTAATCCCATAAGCTCTGTTGAGTAGCTCCTTCCCACCGCTTTTTGAACATAAAATGCGCGAAGGTTACAGCCAAGAATTCTTTTCTGACTCGTTTTACTCGAGCCCCACACGTTTGATTATTGCTTCTAACTCCCTACGGGTTTCGTGTGCTAATTGGCCGGCCGGCGCACGGACCGTTGGGAATTTTATTAGTCCCCTGTGGTGCAGTCCGGACTTTCGTATTGCTAGTCCAATTCCTTCTTGTTGCTCAAACTGGATCAAGGGAAGGTGTCTGTAAAATAGCTCCTCTGCTTTGGAGATATCTCCCTTCTTCATGTGTTCGCAAATATCCACGAGCACCTCTGGGTATGCAAATCCCGTCATTGCTCCTATAGATCCTCTGCGTAACTCGTCCAGCAGGAATACTCCTCCAAGACCTCCAAAAATACCTAGCCGATCCCCAATTATGGATTTGATCGAACTTATCTTGGTTGGTGTAGGAGGATCCTCAAGTTTTAAGTATTTAACCTGTGGTATTTCCTTAGCCACCCTNGTGATGAAATCCACTGGCATATCGACCCCCGATGTCTGTGGGTAGTCCTGCATTACTATCGGTATAGATATTTCTTTTGCCAGCCTGTCGTAGTGGGAAAATAAAGTTTTAAGGTTCGCCTTAGCCATAGTTGGAGCAGATACCATCACGGCTGAGGCTCCCAATTTCTCGGCCTCCTTGCTGTAGTGAATGGCCGCGACAGTAGAATTTGCAGTGGTGCCAAGGGTGACTGGAACTCCATCTGCAGAGGATATTATCTTATCTGCTATACGTGATCTCTCATTGTCAGTTAACCGTGCCACTTCGCCCATCACACCGAGTCCCACTACACCGGTACACCCTGTCTCTTTGGCTTTTCTTATGATGTTCGGAATTGATTCGTAATCGACCTGTTCATTTTCCATGAACGGAGTTGCCAACATCCAGTGCATTCCGTAAAAAACATCAACCATAAATTGTTTCCTTTCCATTAATCGACTTTATTTATCCAACGTCAGGTCAACCAACGATATCTAGTTTTGTTTGATTATGCGAACCCGGTGATTTTCACTGTCAGCGATGTAAATTTCATTGTCTGGTCCTACAACTACTCCGTGAGGGCGAGCCATTCCTGCTTTCACTGGATCGCTACCGTCACCATGCGGGCCTTCAACTCCACCACCTATGGTGTTAATAAGGTCATCGGTTATTGAAACTAGACGGATGCTGTGATTTTCAGTGTCCACAATTACGATATTCCCCTCATTATCGCAACGTATAGCTTTTGGGCCATTGAGGGTTGCGGTGATAGCCGGCTTTCCATCTCCCGTGTAACCCTTATCACCTGTGCCAGCAATCGTAGTTATTATTCCTCTGTTATCTATTTGCCGAATCGTATTACCACCTCTTTCACAGAGGTATGTGTTACCCCTTTTATCAACGCAAACTGCTCTTGCCCCGAATATGCCGGCTTTAACTGCAAGTTCTCCGTCACCAGTGTGTGCCATTTCACCAGTTCCTGCGAAAGCATGGATTAAACCAGTTTTAAGGTCCAGTCTTCTTATTTTTTGGTCCTGAACATCTGCGATAAGTAATCCACCTTTACCATCTAATGCGCAGTCATTGGGCTCTATCATGGCGGATTTAGTGGCAAGCACCCCGTCTTTTCCAGACCCTGGGTATCCAGTTCCAGCAACTGTTGTTATCACTCCGCTTTTGGTATCAATTTTGCGTATCGAGGGGTTAAACCTTTGGCATATATATACGTCTCCATCGGTGTCGACTTGTATTGCGTATATTTCATCTATATTGGCTTTTAGGGCAGCCCCTCCATCACCTGAATGTCCCTTCACACCCGTTCCTGCAAAGTTTTCGACTGTGCCTCGAGACAGATCGATTCTTCTCACGCGATAGTTAAAACAATCTGCGAAGTACAGATATCGTCTAGTTGCGTCGATATCTACATGGAACGGGTTGTCCATCTCGGCATTAATGGCTTCTCCACCGTCCCCTGAATATCCCTGATCGCCATTGCCCGCAATGGTCTCAATAATAGTCATATTTTCTCCCCGATTGATTGATTTTGAAACGAGTTTTCAAGATCCAGACAAAGGCCCCTAAAATTAACCAGACCTAGTAAGGACGCTGTTTTTGATTCGGTGCAGGGCCTTTATTACATAAACCGTGGAGTCGGAGTGAAACAATTAATTTGAGTTGAAATTTAATTGAAGCATATCTTTTAAATGTATAGAGTGTGAAGAGTCATGTTCCAATCATATTTCTCCCACCCTATGTGCACGTTGATTATGATCGTGCTGTCGGTGATTGTCATAGTGGCTTGTGGCGATAAAGATGAATCTGTTCAAAACACCGAGTTGGGTAAAGTGCATATCGTCGATACNCCTGTACCAGCTTCTAAGCAATTGTCCCCTCAGCCTTCACCCGTTGGAAATCAAGTTCTTGTAGAAACGCCAGTGTCGGTGCAAAGCATCTTACCTGAAAACCCAACAGCAACGGCTGGAGCGGGGGCAGACATAAATGTTCCCGCTTTTCTGGACCTGATGGATATGGCGTTGACCGAGGGCTACACATACCAAACTCAAGTCGATATAAGAGTTGTTGCCTCACTGGGGGACCAACAGCAGGAATTTGTGGTTGTGTTAAATGGCATAGCTGACGGGGATGATTACGATGCCAGTCTCAAAATCGATGGAAGTATTCNTATGGAAATTCGGCGGATTGCAGATAGGGCATTTGCTAAAGAACCAGATATAGCGGATGCATGGAGAGAATTACCTGGAAATCAGGACGTGATAAATGCCCCGGACATAATAACTGCAGCTAGGAATTTTGTTAAAGAAGCCTCTATGGTTGGTTCGGAAACTATGGGTGGAGTAGATGCACACCACATGAATGCCGTACTAGATGGTGACAAAGTGGGAAGTTTTATAGGTGTTCTTTTAGGGACCGAAGGCGATTTGAAGTCCGATTTCTGGGTTGAGGCTGAAACTGGAAGAATTGTCAGGCTAACTGTGACTGGTCAAACAGCAGGGAAAGAAAATCCGGATCTTATGATAGATGTTGATGTAGCTCTTTCTGCTTGGGATTTCGGTAGGCAAGTTGAAATATTGGTGCCACCCCTTCCTCCTTCCCCAAGTAAACAGCAATGGGACTCCCAGCCAGAAATGACCTTAATGGATGATAAGGACTACAAGGCAGTGATTAAAGTCTATGAAAAAGGTGAGATTGTTGTTGATCTTTATGAAAAATTGTCCCCTATAACAGTTAACAATTTTGTATTTCTTTCCGAAGAGGGATTTTACAATGGAGTCACTTTCCACAGAGTCATTCCCGATTTTATGGCTCAGACGGGTGATCCAACAGGAACCGGGTCAGGTGGACCCGGATACATATTCCAGAACGAATTTCATCCCGATGCACGTCATGATGGGGCAGGGGTACTTTCTATGGCTAATTCTGGTGTACGGAATGGTAGTGCTACCAACGGAAGCCAGTTTTTTATAACTTACAAAGATACTTCTTTTCTTGACGGACTGAATGCAGACACCTCTCCTAAAGATTGCTCCGCTCAGGGCGTTTCTTGTCATTCAGTGTTTGGGAGGGTGACAGCGGGAATGGAAGTACTTCAGTTAATTACGCCTCGTGATCCAGCTGTGGGAGGTTATGCCGATGTCATTGANAGCATAACAATAGTGACGGAGTAGCTGGATAGATACAGCGGCAAGAGCTAAATTCTTAATTTGACCTCGCCTTTCGATAGAGCCATGATCAAATTATCACCGTTATTCTGGACAAGATCAGATATTTTTAACGGGGTCTCTGGATGGGCCGGTGGGTTATGAAGTTTCTTCCACCATAGGCCAACGTCATACCAGGTACCGTTTTTATACCCCGCAGACGGTAATATTCCATCTTCCCTAAAACCAAGTTTTTCGTGAAGCATGACGCTTTTATGGTTGGGTAGGGCTATAACACCGACCGCTGAGACAAACCCTTGCAACCTAAGACATTCAAGGAGACCTGTGTATATGGCAGATCCAATACCCATTCCATGAGCTGCTTCTCTCACGTAGACCGTAGTTTCTACGGACCAATCATATGCCTCTCGAGTCCGGAACTGGCTGCCATATGCGTAGCCCATTACCTCATCATCGTGAACACAAACAAGCCACGGGTATGAAGTTAAAACGTTCTCCATGCGAGAGGACATTTCATTTCCGTCTGGAGGTTCAGATTCGAAGGTGATGGGTGTATTTATTACGTAGGGATAGTAGATAGCCGCCACCTGGCGAGCGTCTCTTTTAGGATCGGCTAACCTGATGACGGCCATATTTAATTTTCCTCTTGAGTCCCCTATTCCCTGGGAGCTTGAGGTGGAGCAGGATTTGCCATGTCCATACCTATGGTGCCTGAGAACATAGCGTCTATTTCCTCAACGGTCCACCTTCCATTCTTACGGAGAGTTCGCTCTTCTGCTGGGTTGCTCATCAAGGAGATCTGCCCACCCTGACAATGGAACACATGACCGTTGACTTCGCTTGCCTCTTCGGATGCCAGCCAAGCTACCATTGGCGCAACGTCTTCTGGGTCACGATTCAATTCTAAAGGGGTTACCGCAGAGTTGGCCTGGATTCCACTTGATGCTCTGATATCCCTCGCTGCTTGAGGAACTGTCTCAGTCATACGAGAGTTTGCTCCTGGAGAGATACTGTTAACAGTGACTCCGTACCTTCCTAAGTCTCTTGCTACGGCTCTTGTAAATCCTGCAATCCCATCTTTGGCGGCTCCATAGTTAGCCTGCCCCGAGTTTCCATAGAGACCGGAAGTGGATGAAAAGGTAATTATTCTGCCACTCCTTTGTTGCCTAAACACTATGCTCGCGGCTTTTGAAACCGTGAAAGTCCCTTTCAGGTGGACTGCGATAACTGCATCCCATTCTTCCTCCGTCATGTTAAATAGCATGCGGTCCCGGAGAATTCCCGCTACGGCCACGACAATGTCGAGTTTTCCGAAGCTATCCAAGGCAGTTTTTACCATATTTTCCCCTCCCTCCATTGTTGTAACCGAATCGTAATTGGCTACTGCCTCACCTCCTGCTGCCTTTATTTCATTTACAACTTCATCAGCCGGAGTGGCTGAATCTCCTGTACCATCCACAGCTCCGCCGAGGTCATTTACCACAACTTTTGCACCTTCATCCGCAAGTTTTAGCGCTATACCTCTGCCTATACCTCTACCAGAGCCTGTTACGACTGCTACTTTGTCTTTTAAAAGATCACCCATCTTTCCATACTCCTAAATTTATTGGCTGTCCGCCGACTNAAATTGATTTATTGTCGTGGTGCCTGGGGCGGTGACGGGTTGACTAAGCCCTGTGTCAGGTTATGAGGAACCATCTCTAAAAGTTCCTCTGTTGTCCATCTGCCCTGCTTGAATATCGTACGAATTCTTCGCGGTAAGGAGAGTTTTGTTATTACTCCGTCGTAAACAAGAAACGTTTGACCATTTATGCTGGCTGCCTGATCACTTGATAAGTAGGCTACAAAAGGCCCAATATCATCTGGATTCATGGCCAAATCTTGGGGTGTTTCTTCCCGGTCTTGCGGTCTGTCAGCTCGTAATTGTCGAGCGGCATCTGGCACAGACTGTGTCATGCGTGTGTTTGCCCGGGGGCAAATTGAGTTGGCTGTTACCCCGTAACGTCCCAGGTCTTTAGCCGCAACCTTTGTAAAACCAGCGATTCCTGATTTGGCAGCAGCGTAATTGCCCTGGCCTGTGTTTCCAAAGAGGCCTGATTCCGAAGCGAATGTCACTATTCTGCCACTCCTTTGTTGCCTGTATAGGATTGCTGCATGTTTACAGACAGTAAAAGTGCCTTTCAGATGTACCCGAACAACGTCATCCCATTCTTCTTCTGTCATATTGAAAATCATTCGGTCTCTTAAAATACCTGCAACGGTGACAACTATGTCTAATTGCCCGTAAGTATCCACGGCTGACTGCACAACGGACTCGCCACCCTCCATGGTAGAAATATCGGTGTAGTTGGGAACAGCCTCTCCACCCGAACTTTTTATCTCATCTACCACCTGCTCTGCTGGGGTGTTGGAAAGACCTTCACCGTCGAGAGCTGCACCGATGTCGTTAACAATCACCTTGGCGCCTTCACCTGCAAGAGCCTTCGCTACCCCTGCACCGATCCCTCTACCAGCTCCTGTGACAATAGCCACCTTACCGTCTAGGTAATTAGCCATAATTCTCCTCCTACATTATGAAGTACTTGTTTCCAGCCTAGAGAGCTGGCTTTTGTTTTGCCCAAAACCTACGTTTACTTTATATAACTTACAAAAGGGCGTAGGGCTCATTCTCCCATATGATGAGTGTCTTTCGCCACAGCGAGAGTGAATTAGGGATCTTCTTAGTGTTGTTTCGTAAATACCATTATCAAAAGCAAGTGTATGGTGAGGAGCGGTCCGTACATAGAGTTAGGGGTTCAATGTCTCATTACTAACGTTTGGCTGTTCTGTTGTAACTGGTTCGTTAGAAAATTCAACAAGTAAACTCCCAAATCGGCATCGCATGTGCTTGACATCTGCTGAAGAGTCTTTATCATGGCTTCCAATTGTGAGTGATAGAAGAACTCAGGAGGGATTCTCTATGGTCCATAAATCTAGATATATAACGTTATTGTTCATGTTGGCCGCCTTGGTGGCTCTCGTGTCCGTGGCGTGTGGCGATGATGCCGAAGAGGAAGCAGCACCAGCCGCTGCTCCCGCTCCTGCAGCTGCACCAGCAGCAGCAGCACCGGCACCAGCAACCGCACCGTCGGCACCCGCTCAGGCTGGTGCGGACATCACGATCACGATGGCTATCCGTGAAGTGTCGGAGCAGTTCGGAGACTTCGAAGTGCAGACATATGGCGGTTCCCCAGGTGAAATCAATATGGGTTACTACGATCAGCTGCTCGTCCACGACGGCACTGATCCTCTGTCCCCGTTTGCTGCTAAATCCTGGAGTTTAAACAGCGCTGGTGACACGCTTACCATGGAGATCAGAGATGATCTCAAGTGCAACACCCCTGAAGAATTTGCAGGTAAAGACTTTGGCTACATTAAAGCTGAAGACGTTGCCTGGAATATGGACAGGCAGAATGCCGTTGTGAACCCAAGCCTCGGTGCCGCAATTGGTGCTCAGCTCGGTGGTACATTCGGACCCGCTGTTGTCACTGGTGAATACACACTGGACGTTCCAGTTGTCACAAAGCTTACCTGGGGTGTCCCCCTAAGTGAGTTCGATATCAATGACACCACAGTGAGGCTTGACTGTAAGGCTGCCTATGACCAAATAGGAGCTGCAGACATCAAGTTTGTGCCTGTTGGTTCAGGCCCGTTCACCATTGGTGAATGGCTGCCGAACAACAGAGGTGATGTACACGCTGTTTGGGATCACTGGATTGAGCCCCCTAATATAGGGACGTTCACTGTGATTCAGGTTCCTGACACATCCAGCCGATTGGCTATGATGCAGACAGGAGAGGCTGACATCGGAGAAGTTGACTTCGGTAAGCTGAGAGAGCTTGAAGGTAAAGGGTTAAAGTTCATAACGACTATGTCGGATAAGGACACGATGACCCTCAGCGCGATCTGGCCAGGAAACCTCTGGACAGACCTCAACGCTAAGACTGAAGAGGGATTAGAGCCTTGGCTCTCTCCCGTATTTGCTGAAGATCATGCACACCTAGGATGCCCATGGGGTGACAAGTGCCCATACGAGGACACCAATAACCCTGACGGCGTGAGTGACATGGAGCAGGCCAGGCTTGTTCGATGGGCTCTTGGCATGGCGATAGACCGTGAAGGAATTGTGGAAGTCCTGCAGGGTGGGCTCGGAACTCCAATTTACTTGGAGCTCATGGGACCGAAATTCCCTGGTTGGGATCCCACTAGAACCGTGAATCAGGCCGCGATAAATAGCTATCACGAAAAGTATAGCGATAACGCATTGTTGGGCCCTGGTACTGACTGGATCGAATATGATATTCCAGCGGTTGAGCCCGACTACGATTGGCCATGGGAAATTCCAACTGACCTTGAGGAAGCCGGAAGGCTTCTCGACCTTGCCGGATACCCAGTTGGTTCCGACGGGGTTCGTTTTGAGATCAGTTTAAACAAGTATGCTTGTGAGACTGGTGACGTCTGCTTAGAGCAGGCCGATGCAGTTGCAGCTAGCTGGGAGCAGCTTGGTGTTAAAACCACACTGTTAACAGAAGAGTATGGAGCAGTTGTTGTTCCTCGTATGAGGGACCGCACGCAGCCATGGCCTGTAGTTAAGAACTGCAGCGTTGAGACTGCTAACTACCCACTCGACTGGCCGCCTCCTCCTTCGGACAGCACGTTCAGCCGCCCAGGCTGGGGCTGTGCGTTTGAGAGCAAGTTCCTTGACTACATGTACATAACCATTAATGGTGAGGAAAGCAAGTCCGCGCGCGAAGCTATGCACTTGGACATGGTTGACTACTACTACTACTGGCAGTTGTACGGTGGCATGGTTCAGCCCCCAAGGGGTGTCGCCGCTAACCCAGAGACAGTCGACTCATGGAGCTCCCGCTCCTCGGCCGCTGGTTACTGGGGTAGGCCACAGCACATAATCCCTGCTAAGTAGGGAAATTGAACGATAGGTGTGGGGCTCGTATGTACGGGTCCCTTACCTGACACTGAATTTTGATCGCGGGGGGGGGCTTCCCCTCCGCGATTGTTTCTGAGAGCGTTGGGCGATCCCCGTTTTACATGTAATGTATAGTGTCTCTTTAATCTTGGTTATATAGAGGAGTTGTGATCTTAGAATGGCACGCTTTCTAGTAAGAAGATTATTCTCGATCTTTGTATCTATAATCGGCGCCACTTTGGTCATTTTTATCCTGACAAGACTAGGGCCGGATCCCATTGATTTATACCTTGGTGACTCCCAGGTTGAAGTTACTGAGGAATTTATTGAGATGCTAAGGGCTGAACTTGGGTTGGATAAATCTCTTCCCGAGCAATACGGGATCTGGGTTTGGAACATCGCGCAGTTGGATATGGGCTATTCCATAGGTACTCAACGTCTCGTGAAAGACATAATAGCCATCCATATTGGTACAACTCTCAAATTGGCCGCTGGCGCTTGGATATTTGCTGTATCTGTGGGGGTATCTGTGGGTGTGCTAGCCGCTGTTAAGCGCGCCACTGTTTGGGACTATATTGGGCGTATATTTGCGCTTTTTGGACAAGCAACTCCCCAGTTTTGGACTGGAGTTATGGCAATTTTGATATTTGCTGTCATTTTGGGTTGGTTTCCAGCTGGTACCTTAGGAAGACAGGAAGGAAACTTTTTCTTATGGAAGAATTTGCAGCACTGGATTCTCCCGTGGATAGTATTGGGCTGGCCGGCCGCCGCTGGGATAATGAGGCTTACTCGCTCGTCCATGCTGGAGATACTTGACTCAGAATACATCAAACTCGGTAGGGCGAAAGGGGTCTCTCCTCAGAAGATCATTTGGAAACATGCTCTTCGGAACGCANTAATACCCCCGCTGACTTCCTCATTGGTNCTTTTGGCTGACTATTTGAATGGGGCACTCGTAATAGAAATTATTTTCTCCCTCCCTGGCATAGGGACCGTAGCTTTGAACCAGGCCGTTTATGATAATGACTGGCCTCTATTAGCCGGAACCGTTTTCTGCTTTATCGGAATATACGTTTCCTTTGCTTTTTTGGCAGATATTCTTTACGCGATAATCGATCCTAGAATTAGGTATGGGTAAGTAGATGAGTCAACTTGGCCAAATAGAAAAGGATCTTTTAGGNATCAAGGAATATCGGCCTGGGCTTAGCCATCTATACGATGGATGGCGATTCTTTCGACGCTACCCCATTATTCCTGTAACAGTACTGGTTCTGTTAGTGTTTTTCGCTTTGGCCGCCAATATCCTGGCTGAGCATGATCCGCGATCTGGTGGGATTAGGGATAGACATATACCGCCAGCATGGACTGAGGAGGGGACTACGGGTCACATTCTTGGAACCGATCATGCTGGACGGGATGTGTTTTCACGGATGCTTTATGGAGCACGTATCTCGCTAGTAGTCGCTGCTATTGCTCTATTTAGTGGAGGAACTATTGGAACTGCCCTGGGGATTTTCAGTGGCTACTACGGCGGTATGGTTGATGAGGTTATAACGAGGGCGGTAGACATCTGGCAGGCTTTACCATTTTTAATGGTAGCCTTGGTTTGTGTTTTGTTATTTGAGCAGAGTTTGACGTTACTTTTGTTCCTAATGGTGGCTTTAGCGTGGGTACCTTTCGTTAGGGTTATTCGTAGTGTGACACTGGTTATAAAAAATGAACCCTATGTTGATTTGGCCCGTGTTGCTGGAGCCTCGACTGTTAGAGTCCTCCTAAGGCATATTCTACCCGGTGTGATAAATACTGCTGTTGTAATTTCAACCCTCAGCGTNGGTTCGCTTATCATGGCTGAAGCGGCTCTTAGCTTTCTGGGAGCAGGGGTACCTTCACCTACACCCACATGGGGAAGCATGGTGGCAGATGGCCGTAGTTATCTGGCTACAGCCTGGTGGCCAACGGTATTCCCTGGGATAGCGATATTTTGTGTTGTTATGTCGCTCAACTTTACGGGAGACTGGTTAAGAGATAGGTTAGACCCTAGGTTGCGACAACTCGCAGACTAGGTATCAGATTTTCCCTTGAAGGCATTTTTCTTTCGCTATGGGTGAAGACTTGGTGCATATCGTTTTATACAAGCCTGAAATTCCNTACAACACTGGTAACATAATTCGGCTNTGNGCNAATGTTGGNGCTCAGNTACATTTAATTCACCCTCTCGGATTTGATCTTTCAGAGTCTAAATTGCGCCGNGCTGCGCTGGATTATTCTGACTTGGCTGTGGTGACGGAACATGAAGATTACCAAGCCTACTTGAATAAGTTTCCCAACCGTAGGATATTCGCTACNTCTGCTTGGTCAAAGAACTTTTATACGGAACATGAGTATGGAGATAANGATTCGTTTCTTTTTGGCCCGGAATCAGCAGGGTTACCTGAAGAAATTGTCAAAACCATACCCGAAGGGAGAAGAATACTCATTCCTATGGCTCCCGGTAATAGAAGTTTGAACATNGCTAACTCTGTTTCCGTTATTGCCTATGAATCATGGCGTCAACGTGGATTTGAGGGAGCTGGACCACNGAGGAAGTAGATTAAAATATCTTAGCGGGCCGGGAATCTATCTGATAGACGGATATGCAAAATTTTTGGTGAGGACGAAACTATGGGAAGACCAAATTGGCATTATGACCATCCGCCTGCCTGCACATGCGCAGATTGCGCTCGGGAGAGGCTTCGCAAGCCAAGGTCACTGTTCGGTATTATTAAAGAGATAATATTCAGGGTCTTTAGAAGGACTCCAAGATAGGTGGCATCAGGTTTATTATTGGAGTAATAAGTGATTTCTATACCTAGTAACCTAATTGATGAAATAATTGATCACTCCATCCAGGAAAATCCCAACGAGTGTTGCGGTATTTTGGCGGGCAATGGAGAAGCTATTTCTGCCGTCTATCGTGTGAAAAACAGTACCCCCAGTCCGTTCAGATACGTGATGGACCCGAAGGACCAGATGAATGTTATGAGAGAGACAGATGATTTGGGACTAGACCTCATAGCTTTTTATCATTCACATACACATAGCCCTGCATATCCGTCAGAAACCGATACCAGGATGGCAGTGGAATCGGGATGGGTAGACTTCTGCTATGTTTTAGTTTCACTTGAGAGAGAGGATCCGGAAGTTAAATTTTATATTGTCGATGAGAACGGAAACATTACTGACGAAGAGTTTGAAGTGACTCCCGCGACGAGTTGATTCAGAAGTTCCTTATTTGTCGTTGGGATGGATGTTACGCCGGATAACGTAGATAGTCATAACTAGTTTGTCCTGAGTATTACTCGGGTAGTAATACATCTCCTTTGCTAGCGACGACTATGCCATCTTCCACCTCTAAATATAAGCGACTTCCCGGATTTGGGCTTCCTGGAGTTTCTCCAAGGGGGAATATATCAACCTTTAATTTTCGAGATTCTATTTCTAAAATCCCCACAGTGCCTAGTCGGACCTCTTTATGTTGGGGAAATGTGATGCTTCCTGAATTTATTAAAACAACCCCTTCTCTATACTCGAGTCGTTCTTGATGAGTGTGACCTGAAATCATTATGTTCACGGGCTTTGGAAACAGTTTCTGCAAATCTTCAATGGGACGAAATTGGCCTTCCAAACTATGAATCATCCCTATGGTCCATCCATCAGTCTCGAGAATCTGGACTTCATTCATTCGGGGATCAGGAATAGGATCATTATTGCCTGTGGAACAAATAACAGGCGCAAATTGTTCACACCAGTCCAGTACGATTGGAGAAGTTAGGTCGCCGCCATGCATAATGAGGTCGACGCTGGATAAAAATTTTTGAGGCAATGGTCCAAGTTCGCCCAAGTCCCGAATCTGGCCGGGAAGATGTGTATCCGTAATCAGTCCGATGCGCATTATGAAAATGTATTCTTTGCAGAATGGTTATTCAATATCAACTTGAACGTGTTTCCTACCCAGTTAGGGTACCTACTTTATGACTACTTGATCGAATTTAAACTTATTTATTCCGGACCAGTCATATTCCACGCCTAGTCCTGGTCCTTGAGGAACATCAACGCAGCCATTTTCGTCCACTGAATCGAGTTGGTCCGAATATCCGCAGCTGTATACGGGTGGATTTGCTATGTTTGTTAACTTGGGATGAACGAGGCCCATTTCATAGAAATTTGAATTCCTCATAGCAGCCATACAGTGTCTCTGGGCGGGTCCCGCAATGTGCAATTCGAGATCCATCCCAAAGCCCTCTGCAGCATGTGCGACTTTCATGGTTCCCGTTATTCCACCATCATATTCAGGGTCGGCCCTCCAGAAGTCAGTAGCTTCTGCTATGGCCATATCAGTATGTGCTTCAACTAGGTGTATGTGTTCACCTTGCAAAAGAGGAGTTTTGATCATTTTCTTTAGCTGTTTGTGAGCGTAGAGGGACACGCCTCCATCCCTCATGGGATCCTCGTACCAGAAAAAGTTTTCTTCGTCACATGCTCTACCAACGGCCAATGTATCCGCAAAAGTGTCATAGACACAGCACGGATCTATCATTAGAGCCATTTTTCCTCCCACTCGAGAGCCTACGGCATGAATAGTATCTATTTCCCTCTGTATTTCCGCCTGTGCCCAGGAATGTATTTTGAACCCTTTGTACCCTATTTGAAGACACTGCTCTGCGAAATCAGCATAGGCTTCGGGGCTGTTAAGTCCTCCATCTGTTTTATCGGCATGATAGGTACTTGCATAAGCTGGTAATTTTTCCCGATAACCGCCCAACATCCTGTATATGGGGGTATTTTGCATTTTCCCCGCCAAATCCCATAGAGCTATATCTATCGGACCGATTCCCATTCTGTCCTGTTTTCGTAGAAGTGTTTTTGCTTGGTTGTAAAATAGCTCCCGGTGGGTAGCATCTTTTCCAATAAGAAAACCCCCGAAGCTTTGAATCTGCTCAAATGTTCCTGGGGCAATGCTCATATACTCCCCAGAGATTCCTATATCGGTTTCGATTCTTATGCCAAGTACTGTGCGGGAACCTGTACTTCCTGGTTCGTAGAACGGACCCATCGCGAAACCAAGGTCATGGCCCACATTTTCAAACGGGAACCTATACTTTGTTAGAGTTATACTGCGAATTAATGCTTTGCTGCTCATGTGTCTTGCCTTTCACTGTTTAGAGGGCCTTTAAATAATAGGTCTGCCGCCCTTTGTGGACGAAATATTCTTGTTAAACCACCGGTAGCGCCAGCTAAATATGCCAAATAGCAGTGCGAACTGTACTATGCCAGGAATTATAGCGTTGACTGTGTCTAAAGATGCCACATTTAACGTAAATAAAGTAGTGGTTGGTATCACTGCTTTTTCTAGGCCAAGAATCAAAAATGACCATAAATTGTTCATAGTGTGGAAACCTATGGCTAATTCGAGGCCACCGTCGAATATGGTTATAAGAGACATAAATAAAGACATTAAGAATATGCTGAGAATGTATGCGGAGACCCCGTATTCCCATGGCTCTGGGTTTGCGATGTGCACAATTGTGAATATAAGGGAAGTAGNCAAGGCTAGAAACAGACGATTTTTTGTAAGACGAGTTAAACCTTGCAGCACATATCCCCTGAAGAATAGTTCCTCTGTACCTGCCTGTATGGGGACTAACATAAGGGCGGTTAATGAGAGAAGTATCCAGTCAATGCCTATCGAATTTCTTGTGATTTGTCCTCCCAAAACATCACTGTTCCCAATCGAAAGTCCCGCTAAAAGTGACAGAAAGGAAAATGCTAAAACTACAATGGAAGAAAAGAAAAATCGGTTTAGGTCAAATCGACTTCTTCCTGTCAGAACTTGGAGTAGGCCTCTTCTGTGGATCCATTTTATAGTCCACCTAAGTCCTATCAACCCTATTACAAATGTCAGCATCGCTAGGAAAAACCCTGGAACTAGCGACGGTCCAGTAATGGACATATGATTGAGGTCACAATTAAACCCCAATATTTCTACTATACTTAGAGCCCCACAGGCTCCCAGAAACGGAAGTGGCCCTATTAACTGCCAGATTATCAATGTCACTACGATTCCTACGACGTATCGCCAGGGCTCGTTCCTTCCCTTACTAGCTGCGCTCATGAATGATTGAGTTGCGCTGATTGAATAGTCGATTATTTCATTACCACATGAAGGACAGCATNTATATGTCTGGTTGTTAAGTTCCGTGCCACATAANTCACAAAACTTTGAGGGGTAAGGGNCAGAATTCTCAGGGATATTTTTCATATTTACTCTATTGTACGTATAGACCTGCANCGGTGATTTATTCTCGTAATTGACGCTCCGATATCCCTGTGCTAACTTGCATTCCTAGAGTCACAAGATGGCTTATTTTTTATAATTTGAACATTAGTTGAAGGAGATCCATATGTCCCAGAGGCGCGAAGCGGCTATTGTCGGAATTCACGAATATCCATTGCGAGTAGCACCCGGGGTAAGTTCCTTGCAGATTAAAGCGGCCTCCGCTGCCAAGGCTCTCTCCGATGCGGGCCTTAACTGGCAAGACGTAGACGCAGTTTATGACACAGGAACCCACCAAAATATTGGAGGTNTAGGTATTTCTGAATACTTAGGCCTGAAGCCAGACCTCATAGACACTACATCTGTAGGTGGTTCTTCGTACGAGTTTCAGGCTAATCATGCAGCCACTATGATAGCTACAGGAAAGGCCAATGTGGCTTTACTGACTTACGGATCTACCGCACACTCGGACCGACGCGCAATTGGTACGGGTGGAGCAACAGGACAAGGGTTACCAACTCCATTTAATAATATGGAAGANCCGTGGGGTATGACCCTGATTTCTAACTATGGCATGGTTAAAGCCCGCCACATGCATCAATATGGAACGACTGACGAGCAGTTCGCTAACATATCTGTGGCCACTCGTTACCATGCGATGAGAAATCCAGAGGCGGTTAAAGCTATGACCGATCTGGAATTTGTTGGTGTAAATGAAATAACCACTCAGGATGTAATCGATTCTCGTCTCATCGCTTGGCCATTGCACCTTTTGGAGTGTTGCATGGTATCCGATGGAGGCGGTGCGGTGGTGATAGCCTCCAAAGAGATAGCCAATAACTGTTCGAAAAAACCGGTTTGGATTATTGGGGGTGGTGAGGCAACGAAGTACAGAGAAAACGGTGGAGATATAACGGTAAGTGCTGGTGCCCAGTCTGGACCCCGGGCTTTTGCAGATGCGGGGGTAACACCAGATGAGATAGATATTCTCATGGCATATGACTCGTTCTCAATTACTGTGATGTGCATGATTGAGGATTTAGGTTTCTGTTCTAAGGGGGAAGGGGGGGATTACGTTAG
This sequence comes from Chloroflexota bacterium, assembly GCA_002696685.1. The sequence continues at coordinate 75,678 of NZSI01000026.1, forward strand.
TTCTGGTATTTTGAAGTTTGATCAGTCTGGCGGTCCCGCTTTGAATACGGACGGTGGCGGTCTGTCTTCTAACCATCCGGGAGAAAGAGGAATATTTCTTCTTCTAGAGTCGGCTCGTCAATTGAGGGGAGAATCCACCGCTCAAGTAAATGATGCAAAGTTGGCAGTTGCTGTGGGTAACGGAGGCCAACTAGGGTCTCGGCATTCTACGTCAGCGACAATACTTGCAGCCGACTAAATGCAACTCACGACGAATGTAACACTATTGATAAATGGAGTAACAGAATGACACAGAATGCACCACTCAGACCACAGCCGAGATTTCCGGAGCCTGACACAGAACCTTTCTGGGAGGCCACCAAAAATAAGGAACTAAAATACCAGACATGTAACAGTTGCTCTGAGGTTATATTTTACCCGAGGGCTCATTGTCCCTCGTGCGGTTCGTTGGAAACGAGCTGGAATACCTCAAAGGGGGATGGCGTGGTATACACATACAGCGTTATCCTGCAGAGTAGGCACCCTGCTTTCAAAGATCTTGGCCCCTATGCTTTGGCATACGTTGATTTAGATGAAGGTTTTAGGATCATGAGCAATATTGTTAATGTCGCGGACCCTGTAAATGATATATCGTGCGGTATGCGTGTTAAGTTGAATTGGCATGACCAAGGCGAGGGTGAAATAGCTCTTCCTATGTTCGAGCCGGCGTGAGTGAATCTCTTTCAATACCCGCTGTAGTTCCTCTGAAGGAGACGCTCGCTTCACTTCCTGATCCATGGAGCTATGANCTGATTCCTGAGATTAGAAAGGAAATAGACGCCAATCCAACCCAGGTTTTTGTTTTAGATGATGATCCGACCGGCTCTCAGACCGTACGTAACGTATCGCTTTTAACGGATTGGTCGGTTGAGTCTATTGTCAACGAATTTAGCACGCCTGAAGAGGCCTCATTTCTTCTTATAAACAGCCGCGCTCTAACTTTGTCTGAGGCAGTAGATACGAATAGGCTAGTAGGAAAGAACCTTTTGCAGGCTTCCGGAGAACTTGGGGAAAAATTCTCAGTTATATCTCGTTCTGATTCAACTCTTCGGGGTTATTTTCCTGAAGAAGTAGAGGCTTTGGCAGACTCTATACACGAACAAGGAATACAAGGATTTGATTCCTTGTTATTTGTCCCATTTTTTATTCAAGGTGGGCGCTACACGATTAATGATGTTCAATACGTGTCCGATGGGGAGAATCTAATTCCTGTAGGGCAGACGCCATTTGCTGAAGACACGGCGTTTGGATACAAAGCTTCTAACTTGAAGGAGTGGATGGAGGAGAAATACAAGGGTCGGTTATCTGCTGAGGACGTTACGTCTATTTCAATAGAGGATATAAGAGAAGGTGGTCCCGACAAGGTTGAGAGCATACTAACTAATCTCGAGAAAGGGAGAGTATGTATCGTTAATGCTGCGGCGATGAGTGATTTGAACGTCCTCACACTTGCAGTTTTGAGGGCAGAAGCTAAAGGGAAGAATTTTTTATGTAGAACTTCGGCTTCGTTTGTCAGGTCTAGAATTGGTCAAGACTCCCACGATATGCTATCTAAGGAACAGATAGTCAATTCAGATGAAAGCGGTGCTCTCATACTAGTTGGGTCGCACGTTCCCGGTAGTACTTTTCAACTAGAAAATGTACTAAAAATTCCAGGGATGGTAGGAATAGAGTTAGAGGTTGAGTCTGTTCTTGCGGAAAAACTTGATGTAGTGGCTTCAATAGTTACGAAAGTAAACGACGCTCTTAGAAACTCTCAAGATGTCACAGTGTTCACTAGTAGGGAAGTGGTGACGGGTTCGTCTCCGGAAGAGTATCTGCGTATTGGGGCNAAAGTTACGGATGCGATGACAGAGATTGTAAAGCTTATAGATATTACACCTCGCTACATTATTTCCAAGGGAGGGATGACATCTTCAAATGTTACGGTTAATGGCCTTGGAATGGTTCGGGCAATAATTCCAGGTCAAATACAACCAGGGGTTTTAGTTCTCAGACTCGGAGAGGAGACCAAATTTCCTGGGACTCATTTGGTTCTCTACCCAGGAAATGTAGGAGTTCCTGATTCAATCGCTGCCGTTGTGCGTAAGCTTTCTCCATGATTTGGGTCTAGGAATCTTATGTTAGTTTCAACGAGGGAAATTATTGATATCGCCGAAAAGGAATGCTTTGCTGTCGGTGCCTTCAATGTATACAACCTTGAGGGAGCAGTTGCTGTAACCCGATCCTCTGAACTAGAAAGTCTTCCTGTGATATTACAAATTTCGCCTACCTCATTGGAATCTGTCGGAGTACCTTTGGTCGCTTTGACCGTGGCAGTTGCGAAGAGGTCCTCAATGCCCACCTCCGTTCATGTTGATCACTGTGGAAAACAAGATGAAATTGATAGTGCCGTTTCCCTTGGCTTGCGATCTATTATGGCTGATGGGTCACAGCTCTCATATCAGAGAAATATAGACTTTACCCTTGAAGCAGTTAATAAAATACGTGAATTTGGAGGATTTGTGGAGGGAGAACTAGGTCGTCTCACGGGCACGGAAGATGGCTTGACCATACCAGAATATGAATCTTTGTTAACTGACCCTGCCCAGAGTGCGGATTATTGCCGTAGTACCCACATAGATGCTCTGGCGGTGTGTGTGGGTAATATACATGGTAGATACCACGAAGAACCAAAATTGGATTTTGACAGACTTGCAGAGATAGATAGCTCTGTTTCTGTCCCTCTAGTATTGCATGGAGCTTCAGGATTGCCGGAGTGGATGATATCTCGTGCTATTGATTTAGGAGTGAGAAAATTTAATGTAAACACTGAGATACGAAGTGCATTCATCAGTTCGGTTTCCTCCAGTTTGGATGATAAGGATTTAGATCTTGGCCAAATAATGGATATCTCTGTAGATGCGATGTCACAGGTAGTGACAAGTAAAATTAGGCAATTTTCAGGTAGATCATGAAAATTGCATTTTGAAAGGATAAGAAAATATGAAAGCGGGATTTTTTACGATGCCTCTGCATCCTCCGGGTTCAAATATTACAGAAACCTTGGAGAGTGATCTCAAACAGCTAGTGAAGTTAGATGAGCTTGGATTTGCTGAAGCATACATTGGGGAACACTTCACCTTTGAATGGGAAAATATTCCTGTCCCTGACTTGTTGATAGCACAGGCGTTAGGAATGACAGAAAATATTAGATTAGGAACCGGTGTTCACTGTATGCCTAATCATAATCCAATGATGCTGGCCCACCGGGTGGCTCAGCTTGACCATATGGCTCAGGGAAGATTTATTTGGGGTGTTGGGTCTAGTTCCACTCGAGGTGATTACGAAATGTTTGGGTTTGACCCCGACTCCGATGACAGAAGAGCTTATACGAGTGAAACTCTGAAGGCTATTTTGAGGGTTTGGGATAATCCGGAACCTGGGTTTTATCAGTCAGATCACTGGAGCTTTCGAATCCCGGAACCGGAAGATAATATTGGTCTACGGTTTCATCTTAAACCATATACGAAACCTCATCCGCCTATTGCACTCGGCGGCGGCTCTCCATATTCAGGAACTCTTGTTATCGCTGGGCAGAACGGTTGGATTCCTATTAGTCTTAATCTTTTGCATAACCGGGTTATAAAAACCCATTGGGATGCAGTTACTGATGGTGCTAAGAAGGCGAATCTGGTGCCGGACAGGAAGGAGTGGCGNATTGCTCGTGAAGTCTACATAGCGGATACGACAGAGGAGGCGCGNAAACATGTGATGGAGGGGGTATTGAAAAGGGATTACGAAAAATACTGGTTTAATTTGCTTTCGACAAAAGAAAACATGAAATCNGATATCAACTTGCCNGATTCAGATGTAGATGTNGAGTATNTNATGGACAATTTATGGATTGTNGGTAGCCCCGATGATGCACTTGAGCAAATCAAANAACTTTATGATGANGTNGGAGGNTTNGGCGTTCTTCTGGCNATGGGACATGAGTGGGAACCCAAAGAACACTGGATAAANTCTATGNCTTTGCTGGCAGATGAGGTGATGCCAAAGTTAGCACATATATAAGGNAGGATTTTATCCCNCTTCTGCTATGAAGTCTGCAGTTCTTTCACCTATTAACATNGCTGCTATNTTTGTATTTGCNCTTGGGCATTCCGGTACTATGGAGACGTCTGATACCCGGAGGTTTTTGATGCCGTGCACTCTTCCGAACTGATCAACAACGGAGGATNCATCTGACCCTGGTCCCATCTTGCANGTGCCTGATATGTGATGCATTGTAAGAACATTNTGCAACATCCAANTATCAAGCTTGGAGTCATCATTTAACGTNTCGTNNTCNGGNTCNACACGCTTTTCAACTAGATCTTTGAAAGCCTGGGATGATCCNATNCGGTCNGAAAGTCTAACTCCATCTCTAAGNCNTTTCATGTCGAATTCAGAACTCAGCATGTTGTAATCNAAATANGGCTGAATATTNATGTNTGGAGACTGNAGNTTTAATTCTCCTGTACTTTCNGCGAGATATATTCCTACAGACATTACGAGAGGNCCATANTCCACAGATTGTCTTGATTCATCTAGACNATTCTCCCGTCCTATCTCCCNGCCTATGTCATGGTTATATCGCATNACCATAATCATGTCATTGATATATGGNGAATTNTCGGCAGTGTACCTAAGTGCNACCTTNTGTGGTCCTATAGATTCTTCNGGTAGTTCNAAGTTGGGATTTGGTTTCCACCTNGTATGGACNGTTGGATGGTCACGNAGNTTTTTNCCCACTCCTGGAACATTNNTAANGACGCTAATATTCTGCTGTTCAAGTTGGTNAGCCGGNCCTATACCTGAAAGCATTAGTAACTGTGGGGAGGCGATTGCTCCGGCNCTTAGAATTACTTNNTTGGCTTCTAATGTGTANGTNTCATTTNCACTNAATACCTCTACACCTACAGCNTTNTCACCATCAAAAATCACTCGNTTTGTTANGCAGTTCGCTCGTATTGTTAGNTTGAGTCGATGCCTNGACTCACTNAAGTATCCCAGNGCAGTGCTGAATCTTATGCCNTTGGGATTGTTTAAGGGATAAGGNCCGACTCCCGTNGAGTCAGGTAGATTATGGTCATAATTNTCNGGAAATCCCATTTCNCTGCATGCTTTATAGAAAGCCAATTGATCATCGGTGAGANTATCAAGTTTATGCCTGTGNACTAAAATGGGACCTTCCTTNCCATGGAAATCNCCACTGTAGTCAAGATCAGTCTCGATTTTAATCAAATAAGGTAAGGATTTTTCGTATGTCCACTCGGAATTGCCGAANTTGNCCCAGCGATCAAAGTCNTCGGGNACNGGCCTGAGAAATACNTGCCCGTTTATAGCGCTCGTNCCTCCAGTNACTTTTCCTCTTGGGACCTCCATNTTTTCGGCCATNGATGAGGCTCTNCCGTGGAGTTGCCAGTCGTGTTCTCCGCCNACAGCNAGATCNGCTCCNGTGGCCCATCCTGTTTTTAAATCGTTGGGGAGAGTTTCGAAGTCNGGATAGTCAGGACCTGCTTCCAGCAAAAGTACCGATTTATTGGGATCCTCNGANAATCTTGAGGCGACCACAGAACCNGCAGAACCAGCACCNACAACGATGAAGTCATATCGCATAATATTGNCCCCTATCAACTTACGTTATTTATTGAAAATCGCNGCACCTATANNTAGTGNTAATGCNGGAATGTAGAAAATACCTAACGTTGTGAAGCTTANTGCTACAAANAAGGCCATGACGATAGCTGCACCCCAGGAATAAGACCTCCATCGCCATAGTACCTTTTTTGTTTCCTTTCTTTCTGGAGCACCCATAATTGTTGACACAACCGATAAGCCTGTTACAACCCAAGGGAAAATGAGTGTCAGCATGGCCCCTGTTCCATTCATCTCAATCAGGGTTAATTTTGTTTCAGATAGCTGATTTAAGCCTCCTGACTGAGCGACTATTTCAGTTCCTGCAAATAGAGGTATAAACATGAGTATCACAGCTGATATTACCGTTGATATATGGCTGAGTCCGGCCAGGATCGTTGCTGGCTTAATTCCAGACATTATCTCGATTCGGCCTTTATGAGGTTCACTGTTTCTACTAGGGCAGGAAGGGTTATTGCTGTGGGTCCTCGAAGTGTTATGTTGGCGATACTCGTCAGAGGTGTTTCATTTGGATTTGCCTCTATTAAAATGCCCCCAGCTGCCTGGATATCCTGTGGGAAACTTGCTGCTGGATATACGGTGGCGGATGTTCCTATAACGATTATGCAAGTTGCTTTTGAGCTTTGTAGGAAACATGAATCTAGGGTTCCGCTAGGTATTGGTTCTCCAAACATCACTGTATCTGACTTGACTGGAGATCCACAATCAGGACACATTGGCGGGAAATTGTTTGATGGACCGGTCACACCCGGCATAATCTCTCCAGTGGGAAACCTACTTTTATGCCATCGTGCTTCACATCCGATGCATCTAAGCATTGTCCGATTCCCATGAATTTCAGTCACTGATTTAGAGCCTGCCTTGAAATGCAGATCGTCAACATTTTGGGTAATCTGATGTTGTAAAGCACCTATTTCCTCTAGGTCAACCAGAGCATAATGACCTTTGTTTGGTGTGGCTCTATCTATAGCTTCTCTAAATTTTGTTCTTTCTGGGTCAATCTGTTGATCTAGATTTTGTAGCCACCAGGATTCCGGGTTTCTTAGGAAATCTTCATACCCATTTCCAGAAGGTTCTCCTAATTTTGTCCACAGCCCTCCTGGGCCACGGAAAGTTGGGATTCCACTCTCGACTGAGATTCCCGCCCCTACAAGAGCTATCGTGTAAGACGAGTCAAACAAGGATTGTGCTGCAGACCGGACTGCGGATTCATCAATATTAAAGTTATCGGTGGTCATCAAATTGGACTTAAATGTATGTTTATTTTCGCTGTGTTAGATTCTACTACCACTCGAAAACTTTTTCGGACACTTAGGCTGAAGTAATCGTTCCATTGTCAACGAGAAGGTTGTTAGCTACCGAAACGAACTCGTTTGGAATAGAGTCGAGTTCTGCACTCGTCACAATGCATTGTTGGTACTGGGTGATATGCTCCATAATCTGGCGTCGTCTGGTGGCATCGAGTTCTGATAACAGGTCATCCAATAGTAGTAGTGGTTCGCTGCCCCGACGCTCTTTAAGGTAAGTTGATTCTGCCAGCTTTAAGGCTAATACAGCCGTTCTTGCCTGCCCCCTTGACGCATATCGGCTTGCATCATTTTGATTTATCAATATAGACATATCATCACGCTGGGGGCCAACTGATGTTGAACCCTGTGCTATATCCTTGGCTCTGCATTTTTCTAGTGCTAACAGTATTGAACTGGAGGTTGGAGTTCCTTCTTCCCCAGGTATTGTAGGGCGATACAATAACTGCAGCGATTCTTTAGCGGTGTCCAACTGCATATGGAAAGGCTTCAACAGTTCAGACAGCCTATCAACTACTTTCATCCTAGTTTTTATGATTTCACAACCATGTTGTGCCAATTGGTCATCCCAAAACTGTAGTTCGTCTTGTGTAGATACACCTTCTCTGATAGATCTTAGTAGGTGATTCCTATGTCGGTTCGCCTCTTGATAACGTTTTAATGCCTCAAGGTAGTGTTTGTCTATCTGGGATATGAGAATGTCGAGATACCGACGCCTTACGGTCGGGTTCCCGAATACAATATCTAGATCATCTGCTGTAAAAAGTACAGCGTTTAGCGTTCCTATCAGGTCGGATGACCGTTTTGGGCTACCGTTAATCCGTATATATTTTTGTGTTGCAAAGCCGTCTTTATTTTCTGAAAACAGACACCTATAGTGGATTTCTATTTTGTTTGATAACTCACCGTTATGGGTGTTTGCACTCACTTTGGCGTAAGTTAGCTCTTGTTCAGATGTGGGGGCAGAATTATGGTTAATTAGTTCCCGCTCTATCGACGCTCTCGCAGATCTGGCCATAGCGAGCAGATATAAAGCCTCTAAGAGATTGCTTTTTCCATGTCCGTTTTTCCCTGTTAGCAGGGTTAAGCCTTCTGGTAGATTCAACTCCAGCTGAGTGTAGTTTCGAAAATTTGAAATAGAGATGTTGGAGATGTGTATTGTTTATTCTCCAAGTGGATATTTGGCCCGATTAACATATGAAATATCATAAGCGAACCATTTCGATTCTAGCACGAGGGCAAAACCGACCCTAATTAATTTAAAACATACGATTTGGAACTGTTGAGTTTTACTGTGAGATACTTTTGGGGATATTAGCCGAGCGCCCGAATTGCAGTGGAGAGGGAGTTAATTATTGGAGAACTTAAAAGTACTTGCTCTTGCAGGAGGGGTTGGAGGAGCGAAATTAGCATTAGGTTTAAGTGATATTCTCGATGACGGTAACCTTGCGATCGTTGTTAATACCGGAGATGATGAAGAATTTTATGGTTTGCACGTCTCTCCTGATTTGGACACAGTCATGTATACACTTGGGGGTATCGCTAATCCTGACACAGGCTGGGGGATAAGTGGAGAAACTTTTAGATCTTTAAATAGACTGAATCAATACGGGGCTGATACTTGGTTCAATTTAGGCGATTTAGATATGGCGACTCACATAAGGAGGACAGACTTACTAAGTCAGGGCAATACACTCTCTGAAGTTACCAATAGTATGTGTTCTTCATTAGGGATAACTCATCCTATATTTCCGATGACCGATGACATACTCAAGACGATTGTCGTTACTGAAGTAAGTGATATGTCATTTCAGGAGTATTTTGTAAAAAACAGATGTGAACCTCGAGTAATATCACTCAAATTCGATTCACCTTCAGAATGTAGTCCTTCTCCCGGTTTTGTGACAGCTTTAGATCAGAGTGATTTGTTAGTGTTTTGTCCCTCGAATCCTTTTTTAAGCGTTGATCCTATTCTTGCTGTACCTGGCGTTCGGAAGAAAATTGAAAATTTTCGTGGCTCACGAATATCGGTAAGTCCTATCGTGGGGGGAGAAGCTATAAAGGGACCAGCAGGGAAGATATTGAGAGAGCTTGGGCATGAGGTTTCCTGTGTTGGTGTGGCAAAACGTTATGTTGGTTTGTGCGATGTTTTCATCATAGATAGTGTTGACGTTGATCTAGCGTCGTCGATTGAAAAACTTGGTATGAGAGTTGTCGTCACTAACACCATCATGAACAATGATCAACAAAAGAGGACTCTCGCCCAAGAAATATTGAGCTTGGATTATTAATTGATGCCTCCGGTTACCATTCTGATTCCCGTAAAGGAACCCCATCATTCGAAGACACGATTGTCTGGACTGCTTAGCTGTTCACAACGGTCAGAACTTACAGTGAACATGTTAATACGTGTTATCCAAGCGGCGGTTTGTTCAGCAGTTGACGATATTGTAGTTGCAGGTAGTCAGTTTAATTCTCTAAAACAGTTGATAGAGGGACGGGAATTCGGACCTGTGAGATGGGTGGATGTATCGGGCCAGGATCTAAATGATGATGTGGAGATGGCGTCGGATATCATAAAAAATTCTGGGAGGGCGTATATCTATATCCCTGGTGATGTTCCATTTATTACCAGCAATGATATTGAAGATGTCATTAAATCGTCAGAAGATGGTGAAATCTTCGTGTTTGTTCCATCCGAATCTGATGGTGGAACTAATGCTATGTTGATTCCTCCGTCATCTGATTTCATACCACTGTTGGGAGTGGACAGTTTTAGAAGACATTGTGAGTATGCTGAGGGTAATACGTTGGATTACAAAATTGTAAGACCATTTGGATTCACTCTAGATTTGGATACTGAGAAGGACCTGGTCCGTTGCGAGGAAATAGAACCTGGATTTACAGACAGGTTAGGAGCGGTTCCTAAGGATAGATTGGAGTAATGGCAAATGACAAATAAACTAAATGTTGGGATCTTAATGCCCACCAGAGGGTTGCTGATGCAGGGAGACCAGCCTGACGATATTGAGCAATTAATCTCAATGGCTGTAACTTCTGAGGAAGCCGGTATAGACTCAGTATGGGTGGGTGATAGCCTCACAGCCAAGCCAAGACTTGAGCCTCTCACTACCCTTTCAGCAATTGCATCTCGAACCTCTTTAGTGCGTCTAGGAACTGCTGTCATGCTAGGTCCATTGAGGCATCCTGTTTCACTTGCTCACGCTGCTACTACTGTCGACTTGATTTCCAAGGGACGTATCATTCTTGGAATGGGAGTTGGGGGGGCTTTTAATGAGGCCCAAAGGGCTGAATGGAAGAATGCTGGAATAGACCCAAAGTATAGGGGTGGTCGACTTGAAGAGTTGTTAAAAATATTCAAACCTCTGACGCGAGGTGAAAAAGTTACGTTTCATGGGCGTCATTTTGACGTGGATAACGTGTCTATTAAGCCTGTTTCCCCGCAATTGAACGGCGTACCGGTGTTGGTGGCGGCCCATGGGCGCTCTAAGTTGGAACGGCAATTCCAGAGGGTCATGTTGGGTGATGGGTCCATATCAATATCAGATTATCCTGAAGAATACTCTCTAGCCCTGACTAGAATAAGAGATCATGCTGATAAGCTAGGAATTGACAACGCTGGCCTCGAAAAAGCTTTTTATATGACTATTAACATGCACAAGGACAGAGTATTTGCAGCGGAGGAGGCGGATAAATTTCTCAAACTTTACTATGGAATTAATATTTGGCAGGATCGATGGGGACCATGGGGACCCGCTGAAGAGGTCGTAAGTAGGATCGGTAGTTATGAGAAAGCTGGTGCCCAAACCGTTATAGTCAGATTCGCATCTTTTGATCAGGAGAAACAATTAGACATTTTCCTGAGTGATGTTTTGCCTTATTTATATTGACTAGATATTATGCGTCATCATCATAAAAAGGGCGTTGATGAATCATTGCCAGGAAATCGTCCTCAGATAATACTGGTATGCCTATTCGAGCGGCGTCTGATAGTTTAGAGCCTGCTTCTTCACCTGCGACTAGGTAGTTTGTACGGCTTGACACGGACCCGCTTACATTTCCGCCCAATTCTTTGATTCGATCTTGAATTTCAGAACGGCTGAACTGTTTTAGTCGCCCGGTTACGCAAAATCTGATATCACGTAAAACCTGGACCTGCGGCTCTGACGAACCTATGTCGCTGTTCTCATTCATGTTAATTCCAGCTAGTCTCAACTTGTGTATCAGTAATATATTAGATGTGGATTGGAAGTAATTTGTGATGCTTTCAGCAATTTTTGGGCCTATGTCAGGGATATCTGTGAAGGATTCCAAAGAGGCTTTCATAATCTCATCTATAGTTCCAAATCGGTTGGCAATGTTCTCGGCTACCTCAGTTCCTACGTGTGATATGCCTAGTGCCACCAGAAGTCGTGACAGGGGTCTCTCTTTGCTGGCAGCGATAGCTTCTATTACGTTGGACGTACTCTTTTCGCCCATTCTCTCTAGGCTTACGAGCTCTTTCCTTCTTAAAGTATATATATCTGCCACGTCTGATATTAGTCCGCTTTGAATAAGCGAGCTGCCTAGTTTCCCACCCACTCCGTCAACGTCCATTGCAGATTTGCTAACGAAATGCTCTACCAACCTAACCAACTGTGCAGGACAGGAATTATTCGTGCAATAAACTGCAGATTCATCAGGTTTCCTTGTTGTCGGGGATTTGCAGCTAGGACACTCTCGAGGCATCAAAAATTTTTGTTCAGTTCCATTCCGATGGGTTTTTTGACTACTAACTACCTGAGGTATTACTTCTCCAGCTCTTTCCACCACCACACGATCCCCAATTCTGAGGTCTTTTGAATTTATATAATCTTCATTGTGTAGTGTTGCCTGTTTTACTGTCACGCCCCCTACAATAACTGGTTCAAGTATGGCATATGGGTTAATTGTTCCGGTTCGTCCTACATTTACATGGATGTCTAAAAGTTTGGTTATAGATTGGGCCGACGGGAACTTGTATGCAATAGCCCATCTAGGTTCTCTTCCTACTGTACCTACATGCTGTTGATAGTCAAAGCTGTCTATCTTTACTACAACTCCGTCACAGTCGTAGTCTATTGAGTTTCTGTCCTGTAACCATTTTTTATGAAAGCCAATTGCANCTTCCACCCCGGAAACTAATTCATTGAACGGATTGATTTTGAATCCTAGTGTCTTGAGATATTCAAGACACTTAATGTGTGTTTCAGGAATTTCAAAATCACCTTCTACCCATCCTAGAGCGTAGATGAAGATGTCTAAAGGTCTCTGAGCGGTGACTGCAGAGTCAAGCTGCCGGAGAGATCCAGCTGCTGTATTTCTAGGATTGGCATATGTCGCAAGACCATTTTTTTCTCGGTCGTCATTGAATTTTTTGAATTCAGATTTTGGGAAATATACTTCTCCTCGAACTTCAAATCTGGCTGGGTAAGCACCAACCAGTTGTAAGGGAATACTACGGACAGTTTTAAGGTTGGATGTGATATCTTCTCCCGTCGCACCATTGCCTCTCGTGGCTCCTTGAACGAATAAACCGTTCTCATATATTAGAGCTACTGCTAAACCGTCGAATTTCAATTCACAGGCGAGTGCGAATTTATCAGATTCGATTAATCCTGACATTCGGTTATGCCACCCGTAGAGGTCATCGTCGTCGAAAGCGTTGCCTAAACTTAACAAAGGTATTTGATGGTCAATCTGAGAGAACCCGGATAGTGGATCTGAACCGACACGTTGCGTTGGTGATTGGGGAATTACAAGTTCTGGATTTTCCTTTTCTATTTGTGCGAGTTCCCGCATCAGTTCGTCGTACTCGCTGTCCCCAATTTCGGGGTCATCTTCGACAAAATACAACCTATTATGGCGCTCAATCTCTGATCGCAATCCATCAATCTTATGCTGAAACATGTTTTTGTTCATGAGATCTAAGCTCTATCCTGATTGATCATGTTATACACCTAATGGGCAGCTCTCAATAGTTAATTGTGCACTTCATATGAGTTGGATTCTGTTTAGCTGCTAGACTGCTGGTAAACTGAAATATATACTCGAATATGTGCTAAGTGCTTTTTCTGTCATGCTAGAAACAGAAGGCTTTGCCTAAATATGATTTGGAACGATATTGTTGAAAGTGACATTAGATAAGTGCCATACGCTGCAAAAATCCAAGACTTTATAGATAAATATCCAGCTTTAACAGCTATTGGGAACACGCCTTTAGTGGAGCTTGATATTCCCCAAGAGATAGCTGATATAGGAGAAGCTTCTATTTATGCAAAATTTGAGCATCTGAATCCAGGTGGCTCAATTAAAGATAGACCAGTTCTTCGTATGCTTGCTGAGGCAATAATAGACGGAACATTGACCCCAGATAAAATAATACTGGACGCGACTTCTGGTAACGCAGGGATAGCGTATGCGATGATTGGGGCTATACTCGGATATCCNGTTGAACTTGTTATGCCAGAGAACGCTAGCGAAGAGCGGAAAAAACGTTTAGTAGCTCACGGTGCTAATTTGGTTTTCACAGATGCTCAGAAAGGCTACGATGAAGCTTTATATGAGGTGAAACGGAGGTTCCAAAAGAACCCTGATAGATACTTTTATTGTGACCAGTACAGCAATTTAAATAATCCGTTGGCACATTATGAAACCACTGCAGTAGAGCTGCTGGATCAAGCGCCATTTATTACACATTTCGTTGCTGGGGTAGGTACTGGAGGAACAATTAGTGGGATAGGTAGACGCCTCAAGGAAACAAATCCTGACATACAGGTCATTTGCATAGATTTTGAGGAATGGCCAGGAGTCGAGGGGCTTAAACCTTTAGGNGAGGGTCATATCATTCCTGAAACATTTGATAGGTCAGTAGTTGATCAAATGTTACACATAGATACGCTTAGAGCCTATGAGGTGTCTAGCTTAATGGCAGAAAAAGGTATATTCGCTGGACAATCCTCTGGGGCTTACTTATTAGGAGCAATTGAAGTTGCGAGTTCATTAAAATCTGGGAATATAGTTACGATATTCAATGACATTGGCGAGCGTTATTTTTCGACTTCTATGTGGGATTGAAGTATACCGTTTGAATATAAAGAATAGTGAGACAAGGGGTGAAACGCCGTGCAACTTTTAACAGAAGATCAAATAAGATCCCTTAGGAATATTGATACACCCACTGTAGCCAACGCCGTGGAAACTCATCCTACAAGATCTAATACAGAAGGATTTATGGGTTGGAATATACGGTGCCAGTTCCCAGACCTTGGGGNAATGGTTGGACAGGCTGTAACCGCCACTTTTAATACAACTACCACTGGTAAACCGCGCAGCAGGAGTCTGTGGTATGAATGCTTACGGGCCATAAATGACATGCCCGTTCCAGTGGTTATTGTTGCCAAGGATGTTGGGCCCAGACCTTTCCATGGATGTCATTTTGGGGATGGTATGGCCAATGTAGCAAAAAGAGTCGGGGCAGTAGGTCTAGTTACAGATGGTGGCGTGAGAGATGTAGAAACGGTTCATGACATGGGATTTCACATGTTTTCAGTGGGCTTAGTTCCTGCACACGGAAATTTTGGACTTGATGAAACTATGGTTCCGGTAGAAGTAGGCGGTGTTCTGGTCAATCATGGAGATGTGGTACATGCCGATATGAATGGGGTGGTGGTTTTCCCGGTAGATCTGACAGATTATGTGATAGNTGAGTCAGCAAAAGTCACCAAGCGTGAATCTGATCAATTCGATTGGGTCAAGAGTGAAGATTTTTCGCTTGAGGAGATGATTCAGAGAGGTTAATTCCTTGCGATCAATCCCAATCATCTCCCCTAAACATCTAGATTAGCCACTTCCAAAGCGTTGGTTTGTATGAAGTTTCGCCGTGGCTCAACCTCATCTCCCATCAGTCGCTCAAACTCATCAGCCGCTTGCCCAAAGTCTTCGACATCAACTTGCAACAATGTTCTAGATTCGGGATTCATTGTAGTTTCCCACAACTGGTTTGCGTTCATTTCTCCTAGACCTTTGTAACGCTGCAAATGTACGGTTCTTTTGCTTCTGAGTTGTTCCATAAGCTCTTCGCGTTCACCCTCTGTATATACGTACTGTTCCTTCTTGCCAACATTGATCTTGTACAGAGGGGGTTGTGCTATATAAAGGTGTCCATGCTCTACTAATGGTCTCATATGCCGGAAAAAGAAAGTCAGGAGCAATGTGCGAATGTGTGAGCCGTCTACATCAGCATCGCACATTATTATTATTCTGTGGTAGCGGAGCTTTTCCAGGTCGAATCCGGTTCCCTCCTCTTCAACCCCAACTCTAGAATCCACTCCTGCTCCAATTGCTGTAATCATGGAGCGGATTGCGTCATGAGAGACAATTTTGTCAGGTTGAGCTTTTTCGACATTAAGAATCTTTCCCCAGAGTGGAAGAATTGCTTGAAATCGCCGGTCTCTTCCCATTTTGGCTGTACCACCCGCCGAATCCCCCTCAACCAAATATATTTCGCAAAGCTCAGGATTCTTCTCTGAGCAATCCGCTAATTTACCTGGCAGACCGCCACCGTCCATTGCGTTTTTACGTATTATGAGTTCCCGCGCTTTGCGAGCTGCTTCTCTCGCTCTCTGGGACGTCATACATTTGTCAATGATCGCTCTTCCTTCTCTAGGATTGTCTTCAAGGAATATTTGGAGTGCTTCACCTAGCACTGTCTCAACCTGCGTACGTGCTTCAGGGTTGCCGAGCTTGTTTTTGGTTTGCCCTTCAAATTGGGGGTCTTTGAGCTTTACACTTATTACAGCCGTTACCCCTTCTCTGACATCCTCTCCAGAAAGATTTGGCTCGGTACTTTTTATTAATTTCTGTTTGCGGCCGTAATCGTTGAGTACCCGTGTTAACGCAGATCGAAATCCAGTGACATGGGTGCCTCCATCCTCAGTATTTATACAGTTGGCGAATGCATATACGTACTCGCTGAAGGTGTCGTTATACTGCAGCGCGACCTCAACTCTAGTCCCGTCCAAATCATTTTCAACATAGATTGGATTTTCATGAACCACCCCTCTATTTTGATTGAGGCCTCTCACGAAGCTGGATATTCCTCCATCAAAGTAGTAGGTCACTTCGTTATTTGGCCAACGGCTTGAGTGCCATTCACTCGTGAAGGTAATTTGTAATCCTTTATTGAGGTATGCCATCTCTTTGAACCGGTTGGATAGTACGTTGAAGTCGTATACTAATTCCCCGAATATCTCTTTATCTGGCATGAATTCGATAGAAGTTCCAGTATGACCAGATGATCCGTTTTGAAGAACTTGAGATGTCATTTCGGTAGAAGTTATGCCTCTGGAATACTCTTGTTCGTATAAATTTCCATCTCGGGTAACGTAGGCTTTAACCCATATTGACAACGCGTTTACTACTGATGCTCCAACACCGTGTAGACCTCCGGAAACGGCATAAGCCTTACCTCCGAATTTCCCACCTGCATGAAGGGTGGTCATAACGGTTTCCAACGCTGTCGTTCCCGTAGTGGGATGTTTGTCAACAGGTATACCTCGTCCATCGTCTTCTACTCTTACGGAACCGTCCTCTCGGATAACCACTGTCACAGATGAGCAATAACCAGCCATAAACTCGTCTACGCTATTGTCAACAATTTCATAAATTAGATGATGAAGACCACGTTGATCTGTACTTCCTATGTACATGCCAGGACGCTTCCTGACAGCCTCCATACCTTCCAGAACCTGGATATCACTTGCCGAATATTCGTCGTCTCCCTGCTGTTTAAGCGCTGCCATCCAATGACACTCCCGATTTTTTTAAAAAAGACAATCTATTTATGATCATAGCGGCCATAATTTTCCATTTGCTGTAAAATGAGGCCCCATTTTTGGTGCTATTTTATTTACCTATACCTTTAATATTTAGGTTGGTAAATCGACTCTGATAACTTGATCCCATTTATAGGAGTCGTTGAGGGCCTCAGCCCCCCCCTTTATCCTGATTCGAAGGGGTACAAAACACAAGCATTTTCAGTGTCAAAATTATAGCAAATTAAAGGTACTCTCACAAGAACGAATCACGCCTGCGAAAAGGTTAAGTTTTGATGACATTTCATCTGAAAGTTTTATGATTAATTTTTGCCAGAATTACCATCAGATGTCAGACACTGATAGAATGTTCGCCCGCAGCCAATCCAAGTATGTGGATGGTGAGCCTAATTTGAAGATTGATTTTTGCAGCCGGCTTGCTCGGTTGTTAAAGATTATTTGGGTTACAAGAGCTCCCTATTCCACTGAAGGATTTAGGGAGTTTTTTATTTGGTCAAATATGTGTAGTGAAAATATAACGAATGTTCCGGGAATAAAGGTAGGTCATTGGACTCACGAGGGTGCTTTGACTGGTTGTACTGTGGTTCTGTGTGGGGAAAATGCAGTGGGAGGAGTCGATGTAAGAGGATCCTCACCAGGGACTCGCGAGACGGATATTCTTGGTTCGGATAAGCGTGTTGAAATAGTTAATGCTTTCATGTTGAGTGGTGGCAGCGCTTATGGCCTTGCTGCTGCTGACGGTGTTATGAAGTATCTAGAAGAACAAGGCATTGGTTTTAAAGTAGGGCGNAACGTGGTACCGATTGTCCCATCTGCCATAATTTATGATTTAGCTGTGGGGGATTCGTCCGTTAGACCTGATAGTGCTGCTGGATATGATGCCTGCAAATCGGCCACCACGGGTATTTTCNCTCAAGGAAACGTAGGTGCTGGTACGGGAGCAACTGTGGCAAAAGTGTTGGGTTCTAACAGATCCATAAAAGGTGGTTTGGGTTCCGACTCAATAAGACTTCCAAATGGATTAACTGTGGGAGCGCTGGTAGTTGTTAATGCTATTGGTAGTATTCATGATCCACATACTGGGAATCTTGTTGCGGGTCCCAGGAGTTCTGACGGGAGTATGGCCAGCGCGTCTGAGATTTTAATTGCCGGTAACGATATTGGTGAACAAAGTTTGGGAGCCAATACCACAATAGGGGTGATTGCTACTGACGCAACATTGACCAAGTCGCAAGCCAATCAACTTGCTTCTTCTGCTCATGACGGCTTGGCCCTATCAATTAGGCCTTCACATTTGATAGGAGATGGAGACACCATTTTTGCTGTTGCGACAGGAGGTGCGTCTCATCCTGATCAAGAGATTGCAGACGCACACAGTNTAAACAGAATAATTGCTGCTGCCGTAGACTGCACATCTCAAGCGATTGTGAATGCCGTCCGGTCAGCAACCGGCGTTTCGGNTGTTCCGTCTGTTAATGAAGTACATACATCTGGAAGTTTGGGAAATTGAAGCGATGACACTCGATAAGGCTTCTAGAATCGGTATTATCGGATCGGGGTTTGTTGGAGGTTCCCTGGCAGTTGCCCTTTCAAGAGTGGGTTACAGTGTGGTCGCAGCTGCAAGCCGAAGATTCACTTCAGCAGAATCACTTGCTTCGCGTATAAGAGGCTGTAAAGCATTTACTGATTCACAGGATGTTATTGATGTTTCAGACGTTGTATTTCTAACAACTCCGGATGATCTAATTAAATCTATATCTGAACGTCTGATGTGGAGAAGCAGACAAGCTGCTATTCACTGCTCGGGTGCTGCCAGTTTAGATGTGTTCGACCACCTGGCGGAGCACAATGTAATTCCGGGAGCCTTTCATCCTCTCCAAGCCTTCATGTCGATTGATGAAGGGGCTGACAGTTTGTCCGGCATAACCTTTGGCATAGAAGGTGGAGAAGAAATAGCGCCTTTTCTCNAAGAAATGGCGAAGCGCCTTGGTGCACATCCAGTGTTCTTGTCGGCTGAAGACAAAGCCTTNTATCACATATCTGGTGTAATGCTAGGAGGATTGCTTACTGAGTACGCAGCGATTACAACCCAGTTATGGGAGCATATTGGACGATCTCGCGCGGATGGGATACGCGCATTGTTGCCGATGATGAAACAAGTAGCAAATAATCTCGAAAGGTTTGGTCTACCTGAGGCTGTCGCTGGGCCATACGCTAGAGGAGATGTAGGGACTATTCGTAAGCATCTGGATGCTTTGCGAGAAAGGAAGCCAGAACTTTTGGCATTTTATTGTGAATTAGCACTTGCCGGTATGGGCCCTGTAGAAGAGAAACAGGTTTTGGATGAGACCACTCGCAAGGAAATAATTAACGTTCTTAAGGATGGATTACTTGTAGCACGAAACATGGAGGCTACGGAGGAAGAGAAAGAGGAATAAGTATGAGGTATTCGATCAAAAGATTCCAAAAAATGCGAGATGACGGAAAACCTATACCAATGATGACTGCATACGATTACACATCTGCCTATGCCGTCGAAAAAGCTGGAGTACAGATAATATTGGTTGGGGATAGCCTAGGTCAGGTTGTACTAGGACATGACTCCACGGTACCTGTGACAATGGATGACATGATTAGACATATTCAGATGGTTGTTAGGAGCACACAAAAGGCACACATTGTGGGTGACTTGCCTTTTATGAGTTATCAAGTTTCAAATGAGGATGCANTCCGCAATGCGGGGAGACTATTAAAAGAAGGCGGGTGTCAGTCAGTTAAGTTAGAAGGGGGTCTATCTGTAGCAAAGACAGTCAAAAAAATTGTTCAAGTTGGTATTCCGGTGATGGGTCACTTGGGATTAACACCTCAGTCTGTAAACCAGATAGGTGGATACAGGGTTCAAGGGCGTTCATCTCGTGAGTCGGAAACATTGCTGGAGGATGCTCTAGAGATTCAAGAAGCAGGTGCCTACGCCGTTGTGTTGGAGCTTGTGTCGGCCGAAGTTGCGGAAATGATCACTGAAAAACTGTCTGTACCAGTTATTGGGATTGGATCCGGTGTTGGATGCAGTGGCCAGGTTCAAGTATTTCATGACATTCTCGGTTTGATCCCAAACTTTTCTCCTAAACATGCNCGTCGCTATGCTGAGGTAGGGACGACTATTCAGAATGCAGTTGAGTCATATGTGTCCGACGTCATGGATAGAAGGTTTCCATCTCCTGAGGAGAGTTTTTGAGTATCTAAATAAGTTGGTCAGGTTACTAGAATGAAAATTATGGAGACTGCTGCTGCGTTCCGACAAGAATGGGCGAATCTTAACGAATCTGCGAAATTGTCGCTTGGGTTAGTGCCCACCATGGGGTTTCTACATGAGGGACATACCTCTCTCGTAAGGAAGTCTGTTTCACAAAACGATGTGACCGCCGCAACGATTTTTGTAAATCCAACTCAGTTTGGTCAAAATGAAGACTTTGAAGGCTACCCTAGAAATATGAGATCCGATCTAGAGATACTTGATCATGAAGGTGTGGATCTTGTTTTTGTACCTTCGCTCGATGAGATGTATCCGGAAGGGTTTGAAACTTTTGTAGATGTCGGGTCAGTTGCCACCCGTTTGGAAGGGGAATACAGGCCAGATCATTTTCGTGGTGTGGCAACTGTGGTTTGCAAATTGTTATCTATTTGTCGACCAGATAAAGCCTATTTTGGTCAAAAGGATGCGCAACAATGCGCCGTTATTATGGCTCTTAATAGAGACCTGTCACTCGGAAGTGAAATTATCGTTGGAGAGACTGTCAGGTCATCAGATGGTCTTGCTTTGAGTAGNCGTAATGCATATCTATCAGTTAGAGAGAGGAAGAAAGCATTATCTCTAAGTAGTGGACTGTTTGCTGCAAGAGAGTTATGGAAGTCAGGGGAGAAAGCGGCTGAAAAGTTGAAGTCTGTAGTCGCAAATGAGATCTTATCTGGGGACCTAGAAGTTTCTGTTGAGATTGATTATGTCAGTGTCTCAGATGAAAGTAGGTTTATTGAAGTTGGTAGTGTTGAAGGGCCTGGGAATGCGATTATTCTTGTAGCAGCTAAGATTGGCACGACACGATTAATTGATAATGTCCTACTTGTCTAAGATTATAGGATTGATTCATTGAATTAAAAGGCTAAGTTATTAATGTTTATGAGGACAAACTATCTCTAGAAAACAATATCGTTTATTTAGCTTGAGTTTCGCAATTTGATTAAGTGAGTAATGGGGTTTCCATTGAATATAGTTTTGACTAACGATGACGGAATAAATTCTCCAGGGTTGTGGGAGGTTGCACAACGGTTGTCGGATATATGCGACCTGACAGTTGTTGTTCCAGACCGTGATCAGAGTGGAAAAGGGGTTTCTCTAACGTTACTTAGACCACTGTGTGTGGAGCAAGTGGAATCGCGGGTTAATGGCATTGATAAGGTATATACGGTTGATGGGACTCCCGCGGACTGTGTGATAATGGCTGCCGGGCATATCTGTTCTGGGAAAATAGATTTGGTTGTTTCTGGCATCAACCAGGGTGCCAATCTTGGATTAGATGTTTTTCATTCCGGTACTTTCGGTGCTGCCTTGCAAGCTTATAACAAAGGGATAGACGCTATAGCTCTTTCCGTTCTTTACAAAGACGGCATTTATAACCGGCCTGCGGCTGAAATAGGTTCTAAATTAGCTGAAGTTTTGTTGACTACCTCAAAAGTCAGGAATAAGTCTTACCTCTTGAACGTTAACTTGCCCCATGCCGAACTTGAAGGCATAGAAGGCGTAGATCTCACGACACTTGGGCCTAGGGGCTTTTCCGAACGGGTAGAGCAAGTTGTTAATGGACGTAGAAAATTCTATTGGATTAAATTTGATAAGCCCGCAGATGAAGATCCTGTTAAAGGTACCGACGTTTGGTCAGTACGGAATAATAGAGTGTCTATAACCTCGGTTGTTCCGTTTATGCCGGATCAAAACCGGAGTCCTGAGGTGTTATCGATTGCAGNATCTGTTCGTGAATTTATCTCATACCCACAGTAGATAGCTAGTCATCCCCGTATCCTGGGACGGCATGTGCCTTAAGAAACTCCTCATCCAAGTTTATTCCCAGTCCCGGCTTTTCTGATAAATACAGATGCCCTTTTCTAATATCTAATGGTATGTCGATGAGAGGGTTGTACCCGCTGAGCTCGTATCTCATCGTTTCGAGCTTGTAGAAGTTTGGGATGGTAGCGGAAACATGAGCTCCCGCCATTATATTTATAGGACCACTAGCATCATGAGGCGATACTGGTATGTAGTAAGCCTCTGCCATTGTTGAGATTTTTTTCAGTTCAGATATTCCTCCAGTCCAAGTTACATCCGGCATAACATAGTCAGCTAGGTTATTCTCAAAAATGGGCACAAATTCGAACCTTGTGTGTAATCGTTCTCCTACACTAATTCGCACGTTAGTGCTATCACGAACCTGTTGTAAGGCGTGGTAGCTTTCCACAGGGACAGGCTCCTCAAACCAGTGGATTCCGTANGGCTCCAGTCGGTTGGCTAGGTCAATAGCTGTTGGTACGTTGAACCTACCATGTGCATCGATAAGAATTTCTATATTAGGGCCTACAGCGTCCCGCACTTCCGCCGTAATTTGTTCTGCTCTCTCGGCCCCTTCCGCTGAAATTTCACCGTCCAGAAATCCTATATTTCCACCGTCCAATGAGTGCATCATTGGGTCCATCTTGAAGGCTGTATGGCCTGAAGCCACAATTTCTTTTGCATCTCTTCTAGCAAGTTCAATATCTAAGCCAGGTTCGGGCGGATGTGTGTAAAGAGGTATACTTTCCCTTACTGCTCCCCCCAGAAGTTTGTATATGGGCAAATTTAATGATTTGCCAAAAATATCCCATAGGGCAATATCTATTCCGCTCATTGCTGCTGTTGTTGCGCCTCGTGTCCCGGTATATGTAAAAAGACGAAATGTTCTCGCCCATATTTCTTCGATGCGGGTCGGGTCTTTTCCGACTAGAAAATCTTTAATCTCAGATGTATATTTTTGTATAGCACGATTACCCACGTTACCAGGGTAATTTGTGATCTCCCCCCAACCGGTTATTCCTTCGTCGGTGTCTATCTGCACAAATACGAACTCACGAGCGACGGTATTTTTCGGCTCACTTCCACCGGTGCGATCGTCCCAATCCATTTGTATGAGGTAACTTTTTAAGTCTGTGATTTTCATTGGTGACTCCTTTTGAGTGGGATGGTCAGTATTTTATACTGTCGGAAATTATTATGCGTGGTTATGTAAAAAAAAGATAATCTCTCTTGCGGAATGAACTTTTTAACTTCATCATTNGAGGTCTCAGGATAGATCAATGATGAAANATAGAGACCGTAGTTTCCTAGAAACCTCTAACTGGATAAAATCTCTTCCTTTCTACTATGGTTGGGTTATTGTCGCTGTTGCAGGATTAGCGCACTTTACATCTGCTCCGGGTCAAACCTACGTAACTTCAGTTTTTCTAGAACCGATGATTGAAGATCTGAATTGGTCTCGCACTTTGTTTTCAGGTATGTATACTGCTGGTTCTTTAATCGCTGCTCTGTTCATGGTTGTTGTTGGCAAAGCATTGGACAGATTTGGTTCCAGAAAAATGCTCGCTACCCTGTGCGTATTAATGGGATTTTCCTGCATTTGGATGAGTGGCGTTAGCACACAATGGCAACTCCTTTTAGGGTTTGCAGCGCTCAGGACAATAGGCCAAGGTTCATTTGGCCTTGTGTCTTCTACTATGATATCGATCTGGTTTATCCGGATCCGTGGCCGGGCGACAGCAGTTGCTTCATTCGGTGGTGCGGCGAGCATGGCTATTTTCCCGGTTATAGTTCATTTTTTCGTAGCTTTATACGATTGGCGTGTAACCTGGCTAATTTTGGGTGTTTCGGTATGGTGTATTTTACTTATTCCCTCCGTGCTTCTGGTACGACGGAGTCCTGAATCTGTTGGATTGATTCCAGACGGCGAAATTGTAGGTATAGAGGGGAATAATTGCACCACCGAGAAAAGTTATGTAGAAGAAGACGAATTTAGCTATACACTTNGTGATGCGTTGAGGACCCGTGCTCTGTGGATGCTCACTCTTTCAAGTCTCGCTGTTCCACTCGTTATGACTGGGTTGATGTTTCATCACGTCTCCATATTGGGCGCCCAGGGAATATCGTCCCAAATGGCAGCGGTGACTCTTGGCCTTTTCGGTCCCTTAATGCTCGTTTTCAGTGTTGTATCTGGATTATTAGCGGACCGTTTCCCCGGACGGTATCTCCTTGCATTGGGCCAAGCCATCCTGGTAGTCGCAATGTTGTGGGTCTTTGTCATAGGGTCATCATGGCAGGCAATTATTTACGTCGTTATAAGCGCTGCTGCGGTGGGTCTTGTTCACACGACAGGTACCGTAATATGGGCAAATTATTTTGGTCGTGCCTACCTTGGGTCTATAAGAGGGTTTGCGACAACAGTAATGGTCGCTTTCTCAGCCATGGGAGCGTTACCGTTTGGGTTTATTTATGACTGGACCGGTACTTACGATATGGCCTTATGGGTTCTTATGGGATTACCATTTACTGCCCTTATTTTTTCTCTTTTTGCCTCTCCACCTCGGCGCGACAATGTTAGTAATACTGACATTTAAATTTGTTAAATTTCATCTAGAACCCAAGATTTAACTAGGTGGTGTGCTATCGCAAGTTTCATTGGGATTCGTAGAATATCGGTATTTCCATGTAATGATTGCAATACCTCTTCCCGTGAGAACCATTTCACATCTGTCATTTCTTCAGGGTCCATATTGATTTCAGTTGTGACGGCTTCTGCATGACAACCTATCATTAGTGAATAAGGTAATGGCCAGGGCTGAGATGAATGGTAACGAACATTCTTTACTTTTATTCCGGCTTCCTCCATAACTTCTCTAGCGACAGCTTCTTCTATCGATTCGCCTTGATCCACAAATCCAGCTAAAGCAGAGTATGTGTTGGTTTGCTGCAGTCGTCCTCTCGATTGTCCNAGCAAACACCTGTCTCCATCGTGCACAACAACTATGATTACGGGATCTGTTCTTGGGAAGTGCTGTGTTCCACAATTACTGCAGCTTCGGACTTGCCCTCCCCGTTTCATTGATGTTTCGGATCCACATGAAGAGCAGTATCTGTATTTTTGGTGCCAGTTGGTTTGGATTCGTGCCTGTGCTGCCAAGCCTGCATCTTCCGGTCCTAGCATTTCCCCGCAAGTTCTGACATCTATGAACCGTAGCTGTGGATCCATAGTTTTTAGGTACTCATCTTCAAAATGTTCTCCAGTTACGTCAATTGCAAATCGATATATGCCTTCAAGGAGGCCCAAAAAAATTGGAGTACTTGCAACATTTCTATTTTGAAGTTCTTTTAGTCCCACCCATTTCAGACTAGGGTGGTCACCCGATTCGGAAGTGTTCACAAGCAAATCCAAATTTCTTAGTGGCAGAAACAAGCTATTGGGTGACTCTGCCATACTAGAAATTGTATTCTCGTCTCTTCTTTCCCTCTCACCCCTGTCTATAGGATTTCGCGAAAAGACGTGACCATAACCTTGGACTGTTGAATCTTTTTGGGATTTGCTCATAAAGCACTCCTATAATTTGAGTTAGACGTAATTAAAACACATTTATTCAACAGAGCCAGTTCAATGTGGGTCAATATGTATGTCGCATTGACAGTTGAATGCACCGGTCTCAGAATTGCTCCACATCGATAAATATTACTTTGTTTGTCATGAGGAGGATTAGTCATGATTTATGAGACTAGGATCTATGAAACTCACCCAGGCCGCCTACCCGCTCTAAATGCGAGGTTTAGAAACCATACTATGAAAATTTTTGAACGTCATGGAATTAAGAATATTGGGTACTGGACCTCGGAGGTGGGGGAATATAGCGATAGGCTCACATATATTGTTGCTTTTGAAGACGCCGGATCACGGGAGAGGGCATGGGAGTCATTTAGGAATGATCCTGAATGGAATAAAGTGAGGGAAGATTCGGAAAAAGATGGAGCAATAGTTAAGCGGGTTTTTAACAATCTTTTGACCCCTACTGATTATTCTCCACTTCAATAACTTCTCAGGAAATTTAGCCTTTGAATTCTCCTGTCAAAAACAGATGGGGATCCGCGTTAGCTTATAGAGATTTTAGGTTTCTGTGGGCGGCTACCGCTTGCCAATCTATGGGATTTGGAATGGATAATGTTGCCTTGGGTTGGCTCGTTTATGAGCTCACGGGTGACGCATTTATGGTTGGTGTGACAGCGGCTCTGAGGATGATACCGCTTTTTCTCCTTGGGATAGTTTCGGGTGCTGTCGCGGATAGAGTTGATAGAAGAATTGTGTTAAGAATCGTAACTCTCACTGGGGCAATCAACATGTTTGTCCTTGGCAGCCTTTTAGTCATGGGTATAGACAGTGTTTGGATGGTGATAGCATTGGCGACACTTATTGGTGTTTCATTTGCTTTTCTCTTAACCCTTAGGCAATCCTATACCTATGACATAGTAGGTTCTAATAACTCTCTAAACGGATTATCAATGTTACAAATCGCTTCACAAGGTGGAGCGGTTTTCGGCTCACTTCTTGCTGGGTTTTTNATTGAGAATATTGGTGTTGGATGGCAGTTTGTTGTTGTTGGGGGAACATATTTTCTATCTGTTGTGGTTTTATTTGGCGCACGTGAATCTGGTCAGGCAGCATCCATAGATAAGTCACCAGTCCTTTCAAATTTGGTTGGATATGTTACTTTGCTAAAGGACTATCCAGTTCTATTGATACTTATGTGTCTCGCTGCAACTACGGAAATTTTTGGTTTTACTCATATGAGCCTTATTCCTGTATTTGCAAAAGATGTATTGGGTGTTGGTGCGGGGGCGTTGGGGATTCTTACTGCCATCAAGCAGTTAGGAGGCTTTCTGGGCCTGATTGCTCTTGCCTCTCTTGGAGATTATCGAGGCAAAGGTAAACTGATGTTTGGAATCACAATCTGTTTTGGATTGGGTCAGATATTATTCTTTGCTGTTGACGGGGTTGTTTTTTTTGCAATTGTGCTTTTGCTTGTGAATGCCTGTGCGATGGCTGTCGACACACTCTACAAAACACTAATGCAGGAAAATGTACCGAATAAGGATCGGGGCAGAGCTATGGGGGCGTGGGTTCTCAGCATTGGAACTGCACCAATTGGTCATCTAGGAATAGGTGGTATTGCAGGTGCTTTTGGTGCTCCAATTGCATTTCTTTTCAACGGCGTGGTTCTAACATCAGCCGGGGTGATAAGTTCCTTGTCTCTAGTGAAAATTCGTCGACTGCCCTGAATTTAAATAAATGGTCAAACCACTAGCCCCATTGGATTTTCAAGTAACCGCTTGACTTCGACCAGAAATTCAGCCCCTTCTACACCATCTACGATCCTATGGTCTGCGGATATTGTGGCGTTCATGATCTTAGCTATCGCTAGCTCACCATCCCTAGCTACAGGTTTATCCGCAACGGTACCAACGGCTAGTACCGCACTTTGAGGTGGGTGAATAATCGCAAGAAAACTAGTTACATCAAACATTCCGAGGTTACTTATGGCGAACGTTCCTCCAGTATATTCCTGGTTGTTTAATGTTCCACTAGCTGAACGTTGGGCAAGATCTTTAACCATTTGTGACAAATCTCGAAGAGACTTGTCGCCACAGTCGAGAATAGCGGGAACTATCAACCCTTCTTCTTCAGCAATTGCTACGGCGATGTTTATCGTACTGTTATATTGAATACCGTCGTCTTGATAGTAGGCATTAAACTTGGGATATTTTTTGAGAGACTCAATACAAGCTTTTACGATCAGGTCGTTGACTGTTATCCGAACTCCTTCATCCGATAATTGGTCATTAACTTGTCTGCGCAAAACCATTGCTTTGGTCATATCTACTTCTGCGGATACGTAGAAATGCGGTTTTTCTGTCTTGCTTTTTACCGTTACTCTAGCAATCTGCTGTCTCATTCGACTGAAGGGCTCTTTGCCGCTAGACATTGAGCCTGCTGAAGGACTTATCGGTTCACCACCAGTCTGATTAATCTCGCCAGCAGATGGTTCAGTGAGTTCTGTGGAATCCATTTCAAAACTTATTTCTTGGGTTGTAGTGCTCGAGGATGGATCAAAAGTCTCCACATCTTTTTTTGTGATCCGTCCTCCAGGTCCAGAGCCGGCCACCTGGCCTAAGTCTATACTCATCTCATCAGCTATCCTGCGAGCCACTGGAGTTGCCAATATTCGTGCGACGGGCGCACTATCTGCGGATTCCTGGGGGATATTTCTAATAGGTGCCTGGTTCTCATGTAACTCAGAGTTTGTATTTAATTCATTTTCACTGTTTGAATCAGAATCAGATAACTCATCTAAGTCAGTGGAGGAAGTCAAATTAGTATCCTCGCCCTCCAATCCCACTAGTGCTATCGTTTCTCCAACAGGTACCACAGATCCCTCACTGGCAACGATCCTGAGTAGGACTCCTTCAGCCTCCGACTCGAATTCCACCACAGCCTTGTCAGTCTCAATTTCTGCGACGGGTTCATTTCGACCAACTTTTGATCCTTCCTCTTTCAACCAACGCACCACAGTGCCTTCTTCCATGTCATAACCCATCTGTGGCATTTTAAGTTCAGTCGCCATCTTATTAACGTCTCCAGCCTAATCCTTTTAAATGATAGCTACAGTCCAAAATTGTAAGTAACCGATTCAACTACCCAGTCTGCACTGGGTATCATTGCTTGCTCTATATTTCTTGCATATGGTGCGGGTACGTCAGGACCGTTAATTCTCAGAACAGGACCATCAAGGTCATCGAATGCGGCCTCTTGGATATTACTGGCTATAGTTCCGGAGAATCCACCTGTTTTCCATGTTTCTTCAACTACGACAGCGCGATTGGTTTTCTTAACTGACTCAACAACTGTTTCCAAATCAAGAGGGGATAAAGTGCGTAAGTCGATAACCTCGGCAGAAATACCAAGTTCATCTAATTTTTCGGCAGCTTCCTCTGCCACACGTACCATTCCCGAATATGACACAATGGTTACGTCCTTTCCAGGTCGAGCTATTCTGGCTTGTCCAAGAGGTATTTCATAGTATTCTTCCGGTACGTCTCCTCTTACACGGTATAGTAACGAATGTTCAGCAAATATAACTGGATTATTATCTTTGCGGCATGTGCGAAAGAGCCCAAGAGCATCTTGTGGTGTTGCCGGCACAACAACACGTAGACCTGGAATCGAGGCATACCAGTTCTCAAAACTCTGGGAATGTGTAGCCGCTAATTGTCCACCCCCACCAGTTACTGTTCTTATTATGAGGGGAACACTTAGTTGACCATTAGACATATAAGACAGCTTGGCGGCATGATTGACGATCTGATCGATTGCTACGAGAGAAAAATTAATAGTCATAATTTCTACTATGGGTCTCATCCCAATCATGGCGGCCCCGGTTCCAGCACCTACGAATACCGCTTCTGCAATGGGAGTGTCTCGTATTCGGTCTTCTCCGTATTCTTCGAGAAACCCTCTGGTAACAGCATATGGGCCTCCGTAGGCACCAATGTCCTCACCCATCAGAAAAGTCCGATCATCTGTGTCTAAAGCCTCTCTAAGAGCCTTAGCCACAGCATCCCTAAGAATCATCTCCGTCATAACGTACTATGCCTCCGGAGCGGCGTAAATATTTGTATAAAGTGACTCAAGTAGAGGTTCCGGACTTTGCTCGGCGAATTCAACAGCGATTTGAATCTTGGAATCTATTTCTTCATCAATGCGAGAAATATCCTCACTCGTAAGCAATCCTTCATCGAGGCAGAGTGCTTTAAATCTGTCAATCGGGTCCCGGTTTCTTTGCTCTTCAACTTCGGAATTTGCCCTGTAATTTGTTGGGTCTGCCATCGAGTGGCCATGATATCTATAGGCCATTGACTCTATGAAGACGGGTCCATTTCCTTCACGCACTTTCTTGATACCTTCTATCACGGTTTCCCTTACCAGTAAAATATCCATTCCGTCTATTTGGACGGCGGGAATATTGTAAGGCTCAGCAGCATTGAAGATGTTTTCTCCGCCTGCATTAGACTTATTTACCTCTGTGCCCATTCCGTAGAGGTTGTTTTCTAACATGAAAATAATTGGTAACTTCCAAAGAGATGCGAGGTTCATGGCCTCATGGAATTCCCCTTCTTGAACAGCGCCGTCACCAAAAAAACACATAACCACGCTGTCTTTTTCTTCCTTCATTTTTATCCCTAAAGCCATACCTACCGCGAGGGGGAATTGACCTCCAACAATTGCATGGCCGCCCATGAAATGTTTTTCGGCGTCGAAGAGATGCATCGATCCGCCTTTACCTCCACTTGTCCCAGTGGATTTACCACAAAGTTCTGCCATTGCTTTATTGGGATCTATGCCTCTAGCCAAAGCGTGACCATGGTCACGGTAGTGTCCGATTATGTAATCGTCCTCTCTCAGGTTAGGAATGGCACCTACTGCAATGGCTTCTTCTCCAATGTACGTATGGAGGAAACCTCGCACTATGCCTCGCTGATACAGNCGCTCAGTTGCTTCCTCAAATCTACGTATTAGAAGCATCGTTGAATAAATATCCAACGCTTGGGCGGTTTCAATATTAATCGTCGTTGTCATATTTAAATATGAATGGCCTCGCCCATGGTGTCTAAGGCAGCCTCTTTTACCATCTCTGAAATTGTTGGATGTGGGTGTACAAGCAGGCCTATTTCTGTGGCAGTTCCTTCTAGCATTTTGGTTATAGAAAGTTCGCCGAGGAGCTCTGTCACCTCTGCCCCAATCATATGGGCGCCAATTATTTCTCCGATTTCCTGATCGACAATGAGCTTCACCATTCCGTCTGTTTCACCTAATGCAATAGCCTTGCCGCTAGCTGAAAATGGAAATCTCCCAACTTTTATATCAATCCCTTGGTCGCGAGCTTGCGCTTCACTTAGACCAAAACTAGCAACTTGTGGTTTACAGTAGATTGCTCTTGGCATCAAAGAATAATCTAGTTGTTCAGGATCTAATCCAGCGATGTATTCTACTGCNACGATAGCTTGGGCAGAGGCCACATGGGCGAGGAGCATTTTCCCTGTGACATCTCCAATAGCGTATATGCCCGAGACATTGGTCTCCATGTTCTCCCCAACCGGTATAAAGCCCCTATCCGTGGTAACACCGGTGTTTTCGAGGCCTATACCGTCAGAGTTCCCCTGCACTCCGACTGCTACTAGTACCTTGTCACATTCTAAATTTGTCTCTGTTCCGTCTGACGATATGTTCACATTAGCGACACCGTCAGAGACCGTTATTGAATTTACTGAAACTCCTGTGAGGGATTTAACTCCATGATCGCTAAACGACTTTTCAAGTGAGGCACTAATTTCTTCGTCCTCATTTGGAACCAGCCTATCCATTAATTCCACAATTGTTACTTCAGATCCGTAGGATCGGTATACGTGGGAAAATTCAACGCCCGTTGCTCCCCCTCCGACTATAATAATTCTTGGAGGTGCTTCACGTAGTTCTAATGCGTCCCGGCTATTCATAACAACATCGTGGTCGATTGGCATGGATGGAATATCTCTCTGCCTTGCCCCGGTGGCGATAATAATGTTTTCCGAAGTGATAGTCTCAGAATCTCCATCTGGGGATTCCACAGAAATAGTTTTTGCGTCTATTAGAGATGCTTTTCCGGTTAGATGTTCGACATTATTTTTTCTAAGGAGGTACTGGACTCCGGTCGTGAGTTTGTCTACAACCTGTCTACTTCGATCAATTGCTTTGCCATAGTCGTAGTTGAGGTTGTCATACGATATGCCGTATTCGTTTGCATCTTTTATGAGATTCAGTACCTCTGCATTTCGGAGGAGCGATTTACTGGGTATACAACCCCAGTTGAGACATATGCCACCAACTGTATCGCGCTCTATGATGGCTGTATTGAATCCCAATTGTGCAGCTCGGATAGCTGCCACATAACCACCTGGCCCCGCCCCAATAATAACTACTTCATAGTCTGCCAATTATAAAAACCTCGGACGGCACGCAGAAAGATATAATCCCGCGCTGAATTAGGTGCATAATTGTACACCATTAGTAAGGAAATTCACTCACGCTGTTAAGGAGGGAATAATAAAAATCTTCGGAAGATCATGTTTGTGGCGGAAGTCGTATTTGATAATCGGGAAAGTCACGAATATGTGGTATAGGGGAGTTTCAGGCATATTAAAATTGCGGAATCCGTGGCCTTTTGATCGGTTTATTTTATCCCATATATTTTCTTGACACTAAATTTACCCCGCCATACCATGTATTCCTGCTTTATTCTTAGAAAACATAATGGGCCGAGGTAGCTCAGTAGGTAGAGCACAGCACTGAAAATGCTGGTGTCGCCAGTTCGATTCTGGCCCTCGGCACATCCA
>NZSI01000027.1 GCA_002696685.1 Chloroflexota bacterium
AATTATTGCCTCTAATTTGTACCTTATTTGTCAATTTCCTAGATTCTGTTCAATTCCTAGCTGGTGAAGCCATAATTACTCGCCACCAAGTGACTTCAAAAATTCGCCATTGTCCTTCGTCTTTCTCAAACGATCCAACAATTTTTCCATAGCTTCTGAAGATTTAGAAGAGTCTGAATCTATCATGCTGACCATTCGGCGTAACAACCAAACCTGCTTGAGAGTTGCTTCATCTAATAAAAGCTCCTCTCTCCTGGTTCCACTTCTATATATGTCAAGTGCAGGAAAAGTTCTACGCTCTGCCATCTTTCGATCCAGATGGACTTCCATGTTACCTGTGCCTTTAAATTCTTCATAAACAAGATCATCCAACCTGCTGCCAGTATCTACTAGACATGCCGCGAGTATGGTCAGGCTTCCACCTTCTTCCGTGTTGCGGGCCGCCCCAAAAAATCTCTTTGGAGGGTAGAGAGCAACAGGGTCCATACCACCGGACAATGTCCTTCCGCTGCTGGGAACTGCCAAATTGTATGCTCGGGTCATCCTGGTGATACTATCCAACAGGATCACAACATCTTCCCCAGCCTCAACCAGCCTCTTCGACCGCTCCAGTACCAGTTCAGCGACCCGACAATGATCTTCCACTGGCTCATCAAAGGTTGAGCTGTATACCTCCCCCTTGATAGAACGCTTCATATCCGTAACTTCTTCTGGTCGCTCACCAATGAGCGCGACCATAATATGTATGTCGGGAGCATTCTCAGTAATTCCATGAGCGATTTGCTTGAGGAGCGTAGTTTTACCCGCCTTTGGGGGTGAAACAATGAGCCCTCTTTGGCCGCGACCAACAGGAGATATCAAATCCATTAACCTGGTGGATAACTCTTTTGCATCAGTTTCGAGGATTATTATTTCCTCGGGAAATATTGGCGTGAAAGACTCAAATTTTGGGCGTTTCTTTGAAGAGTTTGGATCTGTTCCATTCACCTCTCCTACCTTCACAAGACCGAAATACCTCTCCCCATCTTTTGGTGGTCTAACATGTCCAGTAACTTGATCCCCATTACGAAGACTGAATCTCCTTATCTGTGACTGCGAAACATAAACGTCCCCCGACCCTCTCTGATCACCATTCTCCCTTAAAAAGCCATATCCTTCATTCAATATGGACAGAATACCGGTAGCCTCTATAGCCTCTTCCTGGTCAGAATAGACCTTGAACATCTTCCTAAATATATCCATGCGCCTAGGATTGGAACCATCATCGACAGCGCCAACTTCTACCGCTATATCAAGAAGTTCCTGGTCACTCTTGCTCTGAAGCTCAGCCAGTTGCATTGGGGTTACCTCGGGTTTTACAGAATATCACTGGTATAAAACATTTAAACGTGATTATTGAAGATTACTCGGCGCCCACTGATCATTTGTGTTTGGTTTAAAGAAAATCAATGGTTACTCGAGTGAACTGATTGGTAATGTGNTTGAGGTCCTAACATAGATATNATGAGTNNTCTTTGAGAGGAGTCCCACTACTTGAACTTCGCTTCAAAGTGGGAGCGCAGCCGCCAGTGGGCCACGAACAGATTATACCACATCGTCGAAAAGGGGGCTATTATCTATTTGTAGTGCTGCTAGCCTGATTACCATGAAAGTCTTTCAAGTTTGTATCTGTTTCAAGATCCAAATTATTCGTGCCATCACCCCCATTTGTGGAGCTGTTAGCTCCATTAAAAGTGCTGCTAGCACCTTCACATATCACCCCAACGAATTCCCTGAACATCGGATGTGGTCTCGTTGGACGGGACAAAAATTCTGGGTGAAACTGAGTTCCTGCCATAAACGGGTGGTCCTCATGCTCTACGATCTCTACCAACTTTCCATCAGGCGAAACACCACTTGCGACCAGGCCAACTGATGCAAGTCGGTCCTTAAATGAATTGTTGAATTCAAACCTGTGCCTGTGTCTCTCCATTATNACTGTCTCACTTCCGCCGTAGGCTCTGGACGTAGCCCCTTCCCCCAGAATCTCACAAGGATAAACCCCCAACCTCATTGTTCCCCCTTTTTCAGTAACCCCAACTTGATCAGGCATCAGATCTATAACTGGNTTATCAGTCATNTGATCAAATTCTGTTGAGTTTGCATCTTTCTTACCAAGAAGGTTTCTCGCCGCCTCTATAACCATGACTTGCATACCCAAACAAAGCCCNAGGTATGGGATCTGGTTTTCACGCGCGTATTGGACGGTATCAATCATACCTTCCACTCCTCTATATCCAAATCCGCCCGGAACTACTATGCCTGAAACACCCGATAGATAATGCTCCGCTCCATCATTTTCAATATCTTCAGACCCAACCCAACGGATCTCTACATCCCTATCGTGATAAAGACCAGCATGTATCAAAGCTTCTTTCACTGACATATAAGAATCGTGTAGATCTACATATTTTCCAACAACAGCTATTTCCAAAGTTTCTTTTGGTTTTTTGATCTGATCAACAAACTCAATCCACCCGTTCAGACTTTCCCTTCCAGCATATTTCAAATCTAAACCCANGGTGTCAGACAGCAAATTTCCCATACCCTGGTCTTCGAGTAGCAAAGGTACTTCATAAATACTGGATACCGTGGGAAGCATGAGTACCCCTTCCATGGGAACGTCACAGTGAACAACTATTTTGGAACGCAGCCCCTCTGGGGCAAGCTGATCGCTACGGCAAATGATTGCATCGGGCTGAATACCTATCCCACGTAATTCCCGAACGCTATGTTGAGTCGGTTTAGTTTTCAGTTCATCCGTGGATGATATATATGGAAGGAATGTCAAGTGAGTNTAGAAAACATTATCTTTTCCAACTTCATTTCTCATCTGCCGTATGGCTTCCAGAAAGGGTAGGCCCTCTATATCACCAACGGTTCCACCAACTTCAACAACAATCACCTCAGCGGAACTTGAATCAGCNAGCTCCATAATCCTTTCTTTTATTGAATCCGTAACATGGGGTACTACCTGTATGGTTCCCCCCAGGAATTCTCCGCGACGCTCCCTGGCAATCACATCACTGTATATTTGCCCAGAAGTCATATTGGACAACTTACCAAGTTGTACGTTAACAAATCTTTCGTAATGGCCTAGGTCTAAGTCTGTTTCACTTCCATCGTCCGTAACAAACACCTCTCCATGTTGGTAAGGAGACATCGTGCCAGGATCCACATTCAAGTACGGGTCGAGCTTTAGAAGTGAAACGGATAACCCACGGCTTTTTAAGATTCTACCTATTGACCCGACACAAACACCCTTACCAACTGAGCTGACTACACCACCAGTCACAAATATAAACTTTGTCATATATCGCAATGCTCCTGAGAACCAATCACGCAAGCACTAGGACAATAGAACCAAGTGCAGAGATTTAGCCCGGTCGTCTGGCACATTATGGAAGTCCTAAGCCACCAGGCATAATTAAATAGTTGGAATTTCGACAGGGTCACATAACCCGCCAAGCAGATTATTGGCCTAAAGGGTATGTNTGTTGAATCTAGAAAGATCAAANAAGCCCCATTACCCCCCAACTAGACCCAAGTATAGGCAAGCCCAAAAGGGGGTGTCAATCTAAAAATATATAGCAGGCTTGTAACACTTCATTTTTTAAAAATATCATTTTTGCAATGANAAGCAGNTCCCTAGGTAAGATTTCGCCTNCTTAAGATGTAGNATTCACGAAGATGTACCATTAGCGAACGGGTGGTGACTAATAGTCCAGGATATGCACAACTTCAGTACTGGCTAATAATTACGCATTTCTTAGACATATAGTTGTCTAATTCTCAAAATAACCAATGACCNTATGCACGGGAGTAAAGCATTGAAATATTACAGACTTTCTGATCAGTANGGGAACCTGTCTTTAGCAGTGGAGACGGGAGAAAATTTGCTTGAAGACATCACTTCAATTGAGGACGACCTTGACGACATTGCTGACCTCGCACGCACTGCTGCACTAACAGGTATAACAATTGACGATATCGCCNGAACAATACTCGATTCTGGTTCAGCTGAACAGATTTATCTCGATCGAGTGATTGAATCATCTAGAAAAGAGGGTGATCTACGAATAGATATACCGCTCGACCCACCGGAAGTGTGGGCTGCTGGTGTCACATACAAAAATAGTGAAATGGAAAGAAGGCGTGAAAGTGACACTCCGGATGTCTATTCAAATGTCTACAATGCTGACAGACCTGAAGTTTTCCTTAAATCTACCTCTGACCGTTGTATGGGACCTTTTGAGGAAGTGGGAATCAGGGAAGATTCCAATTGGAATGTTCCCGAACCTGAGTTGGCATTTGTCCTATACAGGGGTGAGATAATTGGTTANACCATAGGCAATGACATGAGCAGCAGGCAAATAGAAGGAGATAATCCTTTGTATTTGCCTCAAGCGAAATTCTACGATCAAAGTTGCTCAATTGGACCNTGTTTCGTTACCGCTGAAAGTGTAGGNGATCCTCAGAATCTTGGGGTGCAATGCATAATAGTGAGAGATACCGAAACCGTTTTCGAGGGCACCACATCTACCTCTGATATGGCCAGGACTTGCCTGGAGATNTCTGATTGGCTTCAGAGAAGTAACAGAGTCCCTGAACTGACAACAGTGCTGACAGGAACTTCCATAGTTCCTCCTCCGGACTTCACTCTCCTAGCAGGGGATAAAGTCATTATAACGATTGATGAAATCGGAACTTTGGAAAATTCAGTGATCCAAGTCTAAGTTTATAAATAGACTGCTCAGCCAAAAATAGGTATTGAAACTAGCGGGAGAAATATTCGAAGTAATTCTTGGTAAGTGACTCGCTAATTGTCATATCCCTCTGTTTCTAAGTTACCCTCTATCGCCTGTTCGTATTTTTCCTGGATTGAGGTGATTTTAAGATCAGCTTCTGAAAGTCGTTTGCCGGCTTCCACTGCCAATGTCATTCCCTTTTCGTATATTCCCGCGGCTCCTTCTAACGAAATACCACCTTTTTCAAGTTGTTCAACACAATGTTCAAGTTGGCCCATAAGATCTTCAAAAGACAGCTCAGNATTATTTGCATCACTCGACATTGGACAACCTTCCTGCTTACTTCCCATACACGTCAATTTTAATATTTCCTATCGCTCATCCAGATCTTCAATGACGCGATTTACTTCACCTTCAAAAGCACCGTTTGATACTGTGATTTTTACTTCATCGCCTAGTGATACANCTNAGGTGCTTGTCACCACTTNCCCACTNTTAGAATTCTCTACAATAGAATAACCCCTCTCTAAAGTATCTCTAGGCCCAACAAATCTAAGGCTATTTTTTAAGTTCTCAAGAGACTCGAATGCTTGCAAAATATCTCTCTTAGAACCTAAATGAATTCTATCGGCCAATTCGTCGACACGCACCCTTAACATCGACACATCAGGAACGTTAGAGTTCACGCTNGCAACCTTAGTGTTTAATTCATTTANTGAGGCAATGACACCATTCCGAACAGACGAATTCATGGTTCTCACCATAAAGTCAATTGAATGCATAAGGTCACCAGAATCAGGAACGACCATCATAGCAGCCATCGTGGGAGTGGAAGCACGAACATCTGCGACCAGATCGGAAATCGACCAATCNGTTTCATGTCCCACCCCACTAACTACAGGAACGGNAGATGCAAAAATGGCCCTCGCCACCACCTCTTCATTAAAAGGCCATAGATCCTCCGGTGATCCTCCTCCTCTGGCAACTATAATGACGTCCATTCTGGGATGAGCACCTAGAAGCGAAACTGCACCCGCTATCGAAGCGGCAGCTTCATATCCCTGCACTGGCGTATGGGCTAANACAAGTTCTACNAACGGGAANCGACTAGCTATGGTGCGCTGAATGTCGNGCCAGACNGCGGCATCTTGAGATGTGNCNACNCCAACAATNGCNGGAAATTCNATAAGTTTTCTTTTTCGAGTTTCAGAAAACAGGCCCTCACTGGCTAACCTTTCTCTGGTTTCTTCAAACTTAGCCTGAAGTTCCCCTGCACCCGCAGGCCTGATATATTCGGCCACGAGTTGCAGGCGGCCCTGGGTCACATATACATTTAATCTCCCGTAGGCGAAAACCTCATCGCCTACCTCAAGATGTTCCTGACCTATACCTCCCTTNAACAGTACGGATTCAAGAGCAGCTTCATTGTCCTTAAGCGTAAAATAAGAGTGCCCTGAAGCAGCGCGTGTTGACCTCGATACCTCACCTCTTATACAGACATCTGACAATAATTCATCAGAAGCTAACAAAGNGCTCAGATAACCAAGTGCCTGTGATACTGATACAGCTTCCATACATTCAAGCCCTAGATAGATATTCTCCCGACCTAGTGTCCACCTTAACCACATCACCTTCGTTAACAAAAAGAGGGACAGAAATTTCTAGGCCAGTTTCCAGGGTTGCGAACTTAGATGCTCCTTGAGCAGTATCACCTTTCACACCAGGCGGAGAGCTAGTTACTTTTAGCTCCACTGTAATTGGCAAGTCCAACGCTATCGGAAGTTCTTCAAAGAAAACCAGGTCTACTTCAGTCTGTTCAACGATAAAATTCAGCGCATTATCCATCTGATCGGTAGACATCGGAAATTGATCATATGTTTGTGAGTCCATGAAGTAATAAAACCCTGAGT
This sequence comes from Chloroflexota bacterium, assembly GCA_002696685.1. Next base: position 6,698 of record NZSI01000027.1, read on the forward strand.
CTTCATAGATATATTGGGCCCGTCTTCGATCGACCGCTGCAGGTATAAAACTAACGTCGTAACCTGAAAAAGTCTTATCTACGATCTTGCCTGTTCGNAGATTCCTGAANCTTATTTTCATNACCGGAGCTCTCTGCTGCATCTTATTNCGTTCGTACCCCACCACCGAAAAAGGTTCACCNTCTAGCTCAATAGACATCCCTCTTTTTAGATCTCCATACCCGATGGTCATATCAAGTCCCCACTTTTAAAAAATTAAAATCGATCCCTATATACCTAAGAATTTATCTCTGTATACTCATGCGAGAGTAAGACTAACTAAAATTCTAGCGTTCCTACATAAAATGAAGNACAGGTTTTCAAATTGAGAACTTTATTTGGGTGAAAGTGTCAACACCTGTGCTGACGAATCGCCCATTACTANAACATCCTCGATACGAACACCCCCCCATCCTGGAATATAAATGCCCGGCTCAATGGTGAACACTGATCCTGGAAATATTCTATCTCCTGATGACGGAACCACCATTGGCGATTCATGCACATCTATCCCAACGCCATGGCCAAGACCATGACCGAAAAAGCTCCCATAACCGTATCCTCCAATTATATCCCGTGCAACACTATCTAGTTCCATTCCCAGCATACCCGGGCTAGCAGATGCTTCTGCAGCCATCTGTGCCTCCAAAACTATTCCATAAACTTCGTCATATTTGGAACGATCAGAATCACCTACAGAATATGTTCTCGTCAGATCGCTCCTATAACCTTGATACAAAGCTCCCATGTCTATAACAACGGAATCGCCTTCCGATATAACCCTGTCTCCTGCCTTGTGATGAGGCAAGGCTGAATTGGGGCCGGAGGCAACTATCGTGTCGAAGGCCGTTCCACTCGCTCCAGCATCCTTTAAGGTCCTTTCAATGACATCTGCAACTTCGTATTCTCTAACACCNTCCTCCAGACAANATGCCGCTTCAGCCATTGCTAAATCGGCGATTCGCACCGCCTCAGAAAGTATCTCAATTTCTAATTCATCTTTTTGACCCCTNAGCTCCTCCACAATCTGGGATGCAGGGATAAAGGAAACATCTCCAGAAAGAGCTTCATAAATGGATTTATGCTCTCCATAGGTGATGTGATCAGGCTCAAAAGCAACTGAATGTAAAGAAAATTGGGAAATGGTCTCTGAAAGACTTCGATATCCATCTCTTATACGAGTGACTGAGACATCGGGGCACTCACTTTTAGCNTGTTCGATATACCGAAAATCAGTGAACAGCACAAAGTCTAAGGAGGTCACTAATATATATCCATTACTACCGGTAAACCCAGAAAGGTATCTACAATTGGAGCGGCCTGTCACCAAAAAACCATCATATCCTGCTGACTCCATTATGGACGCTAGTCTTTTACGCCGGTGATTATAAGAAAACACTAATTTTTCTTTTGGGAACGCACATGTTGGACAATAAGCTGTAGGGCATATTCATAACCCTTGACGCCCAAGCCGGCAATTTGTCCCACAGCAATGTCCTCGACGACAGAATGTCTCCTATACCCATCCCTCGAATGGATATTAGAAATGTGAANTTCAACAAAAGGTATNCCNGCATCCAGNACAGCGTCTCGTAATGATAGTCCGTAATGTGTCAGNGCTCCCCCGTTAATTATCAATCCGTNACTTCCATCTCGNTCGGACTGCAAAAAGTCGACAATATTCCCTTCTTGATTTGACTGGAAATGTTTAATCTCTACATCGAGTGAACTTGCGATCTCACTAAGGTTTTCCAGAATACTAGTCAAGGTGGATGAGCCGTAGTAATTAACATCTCTTTCGCCCAAATTATTCAGGTTAGGACCATTTACAAGAAGTATTTTCATATTGGTTAGCGCCCAGGGATATTTTTTATGTCTTCACTAGATGAGAGAGGGTGAGATTGGACGTAACTCTTACTCGCCTCTCTCAATGTGACATGGGTATATATTTGAGTTGTTGTGGGGCTTGAATGCCCAAGTAAATCCTGAACGACTCTCAAGTCAGCTCCACGATCAATCATATGGGTTGCAAAGGAGTGACGTAACGTGTGAGTATGAACTCTCGAACCTAAGCCAGACAAACGAGCGTACTTTCTGATCCTATCTTGGATTGACCTTATACTCAATCGAACACCATTTCTTGATAAAAATAAAGCCTTTGTATCCCTATTCTTACATAAATCAGGCCGTGCAAGACTAAGATATGAGTTTAATGCACTCTTCGCAGGTCCGCCGAATAAGGCAATCCTCTCTCTAGATCCCTTTCCAAGAACCTTTACTTGCATCTGTTTCATGTCTACGTCATATACATTCAGCCCAAATATCTCTCCAACCCTCAAACCAGCTGCATAAATCAGTTCCATTATTGCAGTATCACGAACTGGTATCCCGGCATGGTTCTCCGTATCTGAGGCCGCAGAAATGAGGGTGTTCACCTCTTCTACGGTGAGGAAATTTGGAAGTCGGAAGCCCTTTTTCATGGAGGACATGCGGGGAACTGGATCTTTCTGTACAAAACCCTCGTCCAACATCCAANGAAAGAAAGATCTAAGTACTGACAACTTCCTTACAACACTAGATCTAGAATATCCAATATCTATAAGCCACGATAAGTATGAACTCAAGTCTTCCCTAGCAAACTCGTTAGCAGAGTCAATTCCACTGAAATCAAGAAAGTCACCTAAGGANCGCAAATCACTCAAATATGTTCGGACGGTGAAGGGAGATAGTCCTCTAGTGTGAGAGAGGAAGTCTGAGTACTGACATGTCAAATGTTCAAATAACTTCGCGGCCATACTTTCACATTATTAGGAGTCACCGCATAATTTCCAGCGTCTGGTCGTTCAGATATACAGCAAGTCACACTGGTTCAGGCTCTGGTTCTCTNCTGGAGGTTTCGTCAACTGGAGCTGGACCTCTATATCCACACTCTTTGGACGCACATCTCGCATTCTGCCCGCGGGCAGGAAGCAGAAGCCCGTCACAATCNGGACAAGGTTGGCTTAAAGGCATNGTGTTAACTGCAAACTTACAATCTGGGTAATTGGTACACCCGTAGAAAACACCTCTTCTGCTTTTTCTCTCAGCCAAACCTCCCGGAACGCATTCGGGACACTTTACACCCACCAGTAAAGGTTTCGTATTCTTGCAGTCGGGGAACCCTGTACAAGCGATAAATCTGCCATTTCGCCCACCTCTTATGACCATAGGTCTCTCACATTGCTCACAAACTTGATCAGTCTCCTCATCTAGTTTACTTCGATCAACTCTTTGGGCTTTCTCTTTTGCTACACCTATAGAAATATCAAATGGCTCATAAAAGCTGAGAAGCATCGGATTCCACTGCTCATCTCCCTCTGCAATGTCGTCTAACTTCTTCTCCATTTCAGCAGTAAAACCTATGTCCATTATGTTTTCAAAATACTCCTGCAAAAATTCAGTCACAACTATTCCCAGCTTTGTGGGCACAAACCTTCCCACGTCTTTCCGTACATAATCTCTGTCTTGTATTGTCCCGATTATCGAGGCGTATGTGCTGGGACGTCCTATTCCTTCTTTTTCCAAACTCCTTATCAGGGTCGGCTCTGTATAGCGAGGCGGGGGCTGTGTAAATTTCTGCTCCCCAGATATAGATTCACATTTAAGATCGTCATTCTTTTTAAGAATCGGTAATCCGCGTTCGTCTTCCTCACTATCATCAACATCGTCCCTCCCTTCTGTGTAAAGAATGCGGAATCCGTCAAATGTCGGCACCAATCCTGTGGCTCTAAAGCCAAATTCTCTGCCAGAGTGAACACCCGAAGCACTAACATCAATTACCGTCCTGTCGTATAAGGCATCCGTCATTTGACTGGCTACCATTCTCTTCCATATGAGGTCATAGAGACGGAATTGGTCACCATTCAAACTAGACCGGAGAGAAGCAGGAGTTCGAAATATGGAAGTGGGTCTTATAGCTTCGTGTGCTTCTTGCGCACCCCTGACTCTCTTGGAATAAACCCGCGGAGTCTCTGGAATATAGCCAGCTCCATACTTGTCATTTATATAAGTGGCTGTTTCAGACAATGCGGAGGCAGCTACATTAGTTGAATCAGTTCTCATATAGGTAATGAGTCCCGTCTGATCTGCACCTGAGCTCTCTATACCTTCATAAAGCTGTTGCGCCAATGTCATAGTTCGAGAGGCTGAATATCTTAACCGTCTTGAAGCCTCTTGCTGAAGTGTACTTGTAATGAACGGCGCTGCTGGACGTCTTCTGGATTCTTTTGTTTCGTAACTAGAAACAGAGAAATTTGAGCTGTCCAGATCCCCAATTATTTCGTCCGAAGACGCCTTCGTGGAAATATCAGGTTTTTTACCATTAACTGAGTTCAAAGAAGCAGTAAATAACTCATTTTGGCGTTTAGAAAACGTTGCTTGCAATGTCCAAAATTCCTTGGGATTGAACGCCCCTATCTCTTTCTCCCTGTCTACAACCATTCTTACCGCTACAGATTGTACTCTTCCAGCTGACGTTCCTTTCTTGACTTTACTCCAAAGAACAGGGCTGAGCTCATACCCCACCAACCGGTCAAGTATCCGGCGGGCCTGCTGGGCGTTAACTAGGTTTGTATCAAGGTTTCGAGGATTAGAAAATGCCTCTTCAATAGCTGATTCGGTTATCTCATGAAACACAACTCTGCGCGCCTTGTCCAAGTCTATTTTGGCAGCTTCAAGCAAGTGCCAAGCTATGGCCTCTCCTTCCCTGTCAGGGTCAGTAGCTAAATAAACAATCTCAGCATCCGCAGCCGCTTTTTTCAATTCAGCTACGACTTTTCTCTTGTCTACACTTACGGTATAGGTGGGGATGAATGAGTCCTCATTAATCTCGACCCCTAATTTCCTTCTGGGCAAATCTCTGACATGACCCATAGATGCTTTTACTGAAAACTTCTTCCCCAAAAACCTGCCAACCGTCCTGGCTTTAGCAGGAGACTCAACTATTACTAAATCCGGCATATAACTTTTCCTATGACTCCTAACAGACCGATCTTATCCATCTGCAGGCTTTAGCGAGTCGAAACTTTTAATACAGCACTTAAATGTACTGAATTTAATTCGATTTTGACTCTTGTACTGATATATTAAACCTCATCACAACCAATCTTCGCCAATACAATGTCTCTTTCTTATATTGACAGCTTCATCCCAAAATTGGCGGAGAGGGTGGGATTCGAACCCACGGTTCCCCTTGTGAGGGAACACGCGATTTCCAGTCGCGCCTATTCGGCCACTCTAGCACCTCTCCGATATTGAGTACGCCCTCTTCATTGGTGGCGGAGAGGGTGGGATTCGAACCCACGATTAGATTGCTCCAATACCGGTTTTCGAGACCGGCGCCTTCAGCCGCTCGGCCACCTCTCCACGCTGAAAATTATAGCATGGGGCATTACATTTGAAGCTTGTTGACACCTAAACAAACTATAGCGAGTTGAAATAGCATGCTTACTCCAATATATTTCTTCTGTGAGTAGTTTAGGAGAGTGGTAATGCCTGATTCAGAAGTGAGTGATGTTGTTGTGAGTACCCAATGGGTCTTTGAG